>JBKJLJ010000319.1:0-6365 GCA_046597015.1 Bryobacteraceae bacterium | reverse complement strand
GCAATACTACTTTGGGCGCGGGCTCGTCGCGACGCCTTCCGACTTTGGGACCCGGGCCACAGCGTCCAATCAGCAACTGCTGGATTGGATGGCGACCGAGTTTGTGGCGCAGAAGTGGTCGTTTAAGGCGATGCACCGGCTGATTCTGAACTCCGAGACGTATCGGCAATCCTCGAAGCCTTCGCCGAAGGCTTTGGAGATTGACCCGGATAACACGATGGTTTCCTATTTCACGCGGCGACGTTTGGAAGCCGAGGAGGTGCGGGATTCGATCCTGGCGGCATCCGGCGCGCTGAACCTGAAAATGGGCGGCCGTCCGGTGGTGCCGACGCTGGCGACCGAGGAGTTGTACGGCATGAGCCAGCCTTTGAACAACGCCTGGATCGTGACCGAAGATACTCGTGAGCATGACCGCCGCACGATCTACATGATCGCGCGCCGCAACTTCCGCATGCCGTTGCTAGAAGCGTTTGACCAGCCTGAGGGCGTGCTGAGTTGTTCCCGGCGGGATTCCTCGACGACCGCGCCGCAATCGCTTTCGCTGTTGAACGGCCGCTTTACCTTGGCGCAGGCGAAGGCGCTGGCGGCTAAGCTTGCCGATGAAACCGACCCCGTGACGGCAGCCTGGCAGCGGCTGTTTGGGCGGAATCCGGAGCCGTTTGAGGCGGAGCGAATGAACAAGTTTCTGGTTCAGCAGACGCAGCATTTGGGCTCGAAGCCAGCGGCGTTGACCGAACTCGCCCGCGGGCTTTTCAACCTGAACGAATTTCTTTACGTGGAGTAAGTGAACTATGAACCGTCGTGAACTCATTCAACGCGCTGGAAAAGGTTTCGCCGGACTGGCGATGGCCGGGATGTCGCAAGCGCAGACGAACGCTGTGGCGAAGGCGAAGAACATCATCTACATCTTCAACCACGGCGGGGTTTCGCATGTGGATACGTTCGACCCGAAGCCGGTTTTGACGAAGCAGAATGGCAACACGCTGCCGCCGAGTTTCGCGGCCGGGTTGGTAACGGCGCGCATCGATTTCCGTAAAGCGATTATGCGGGGTTCGCCGTGGGAGTTTCCACGGTATGGATCGAGTGGCTTGCAGTTTTCGTCGTTGTTTCCGAATTTGGGGAAGCATGCTGATAAGCTGGCCGTAATTCGGTCCTGCTATGGCGACGCGTTTGACCATGCTCCGGCGATGTTTTTAAGCTGTACTGGTTCGCAGTTTCCGGGGCGGCCTTCGATTGGCTCCTGGGCCGTTTATGGACTGGGGAGTGAGAACAAGAACCTGCCTTCGTACGTCGTAATGTCCGACGGGGCGATGAAGTCCGGGGCGGGGGCTTACGGGGCTGGTTATCTGCCGGCGACGCATCAGGGGACGATGTTTCGGGCGGGGCAGAATCCGGTTTTAAATTTGGCGACGCCGGCGGGGGTTTCGAGTGAAGCGCAGAAAGAGACGCTTTCGCTCGTGAACGATCTGAATCGGCGGCACTATGCATCCCGGGAAGAGGATTCGACGCTGGACGCGCGGATTAAGGCGTATGAGTTGGCATTTCGGATGCAGAGTGAAGCTCCGGGGGCGGTGGACCTGACGGGGGAGACGCCGGCGACGCGGCAGCTTTACGGGTTGGACGAGCCGATGACAGCTGACTTTGGCCGGAAGTGTCTGTTGGCCCGGAGAATGGTCGAGCGGGGCGTCCGGTTTGTGCAGCTTTTCTTTGGCACGAACTTAGGTGATGACTGGGATAGCGCGCACGACGACTTACTCGGTTCGCATCAGAAGATGGCGAAGAAGTCCGATCAGCCGATTGCGGCGCTGTTGACTGACTTACAGGCGCGGGGATTGCTGGATAGCACGTTGGTCGTGTGGAACTCTGAGTTCGGACGAACGCCGCTGGCGGAAGGGAAGAACGGCCGGGATCATCATCCGTATGGGTACAGCATGTGGATGGCCGGGGCGGGGATTCAGGGTGGCCGGGCGTTGGGCGCGACCGACGAGTTCGGTTTGCGGGCGGTGGAGCAGCCGAAGTCGATTCATGACGTGAATGCGACGATTCTGCGGCTAATGGGGATTGACCATTTGAAGCTGACCTGGCGTTACCAGGGGCGGGACCAGCGGTTGACGGATGTGCACGGAGAGAACGAGTTTACGAAGTGGTTGCTGGGGTAATTGCCTAACTCTCCAATGGCCGAATAGAGAGTGATCCCCTTTCGCGTTTTTTGCGCGTATACTGGTGAGGCTCGCCGCCGCCGTCGACGGTGCGTATGATGAGCACCCAGAGGATCTATGGCTCACACTGAGGATCGCCAGCATGAAGTGGCCCAAGGCGAAACGACCGTTCAAATCGCGCTCGAAGCTGGGCACTATTGGTCGACCGTGTGGCAGCACAGTAACAACGCGCAGCTTCGGCAGCTGCGCAAGCATCACAACGTGTTGTTGCCTGGCGATGTGCTGTTTGTGCCGGCCATCCGGCTTCGAGAGGTTTCGAAGGCCACGGACAAGACGCACAAGTTCGTCCGGAAGGGCGTGCCGGAGAAGTTTAACTTACAGTTCCTGGACTATGACAATAAGCCGCTGGCGAATGCTCCGTACGTGCTGACGCTGGATGGGACGAACTCCAACGGCAACCTGGACGGGGATGGCTGGCTCCGCGTTTTTGTCCGGCCGGATATTCGGTCCGGACGCATCGAAGTGGGCGAGCACGGCAGTCTGGCGGCGTGCGACCTGAACTTTGGCCATCTCGATCCGCTTTCAACGATGACCGGGGTACAGGCGCGGCTTCGCAACCTGGGGCTTTACGATGGCCCGATCGACGGGCAGAGCAACGAGCTGCTGCAGGAGGCGGTCCGTGCATTCCGCTTGGCTGAAGAGATGGCCGAGGGAGATGAGCTTACTGATGAGGTCCGTCAACGGCTGGAAACCAAGCACCGGAGCTAAGCCATGGCCCATAATCTTCTGCTGAACGCGAGCCCCAAGGATTACCACTTCGAACCCGCCGACGCCGACCAGTTGCGGCTGGAACAAGGGGCTTACGGCGAGCGCTTTCGCGCGCCGGTGTCCCCCCAGCAGCAGGCGCTGGTTTCCACCGCGATCGAGCAGGTGTGCCGCCCGACGATTCTCCTGGAAATTATCTTCTATAGCAAGATACATCTGGTTACTCCCGATGAGTTTGTCCTGAAGGCAAAGGACTATCATAAAATCCTGCGCGACGAGACGCTGTTGCTGTACAACGACGTCAAGGATAACCGCAAGATCTACCAGGAGTGGGCGGATCCGGATGGCTTTATCGACAGTGCCGTAGCGAACTCGACGGCGGCAGTAGCGGCGGCGACCGACGCCGTGGTGGGTTTTTTTAAGGCGGTCAAGCGGGCACCAAAGCCGGACCTGGAAGAGTTTGACAAACTCATCGACCGTTGTAGCAAAGTTGGATACGATGTCAACGCGGCGGCGAGCGCGTTGACTTATGAAAACATTCACACGATTGGGATCAATCTCGCTCTGATCCGTGAAAACTCCCGACGGCTTTACAAATCCGTCGATCTGTTTCGAAACCGCGCGATCGATTCGGCTGAGTCGATTACGAAGGGGCTGGAGGTGGCGGAGGGGGCGTCGTTTCAGGTCTTGGCTCTGGTGCCGACGCTGACGGGGATGGACCCGCTTCGCGAGGCGGCGTATCGGATCAGTCTCATCGTTCTGCGGGCGGGGGCTCGTTCGGCGGGGGCGGCGCTGGCGGAGAGTAACGTGCTCCGCGAGCTTTGCGGCGTTCTGAAAGCCGATGTTCCGCCGATGCTCGTCGAAGTGATTTCGAGCGTGCTGCGCGGCGCGATTCCCAAGGGGGCGGGGAAGGAGCTGCTGATCTTCATCGTCAAGCAGGAGGTGGAGTTTCTTTGTGATTTGGCGCTGATGGTGCATGAACGGGGCGGCAAGCTTACCGAGGACGACATTAAGCAGTTGGGGATGAATCGGCTGACGAGTTGCCTTTCGGAGCTGCTGAGTAAGGTGCTGGGCGGCCGGCCGTCCGACACGGGCGTGCAGCGGTTGGCGAAGTCGCTGGCGGAGAACACGATAACTACCCTGTGGCGCGACATGCTGACGGCTCGCGAAACGGCAAAGACGCAGGGCAGGGAGTTCTGGGACGTGTTTCTGGCCGAGTTCCCTTGGACGATTGTGAAGATCATCCAGGGGACGTTCGTGGGAGTGCTGCAGCGGAACGCGGGCCGGGTTGCTTTTGAGCCGCATTCCGAGGATGGTCAGCAGAAAGCGCTTGATATCTTGAAGGCGCAGAAGGCGTCGTCGATTTTTTCGGGGGAGCGGGTGACGCAGCCGAACTCTTCGGCGGCCAGGAAGCGTGACCCGTTGCATGCGATGTCGGTTTCAGAGTATCGCCAATGGCAGCACGAACTGAGCCTGCACCCTGACATTGCTGGGCAATTGCGGCGCTATGCCCACGATTCGGACCAGTACGTAGCATTTCGCGTACCGAGTGCCGCGATGGCGGCGCATGCGGGCGAATTCTCGAAACGGCCCAAGCCTCTGTGGGTGAAGGCGAAGAGCGCGACTTTGGGGGAAAGTGAGGGGTTGGTTACGAAGCCGTCGAAGGATCGGGTGATCCGAGAGGACAATGATAAAGCGATTGCGACTTGGGAGAAGTCGGTAGAGTCGATCAAGAAGAACGGGGCGCTGGTCCGCGAAGACGGGGTTTTGTTTCATCCGGATATGCTCCGCGATGCAGGTAAGATGGACACCGGCAATAAGGCCGCCTACGAACGGACGGCGCAGATCCTGGCGGAATTCCAGGCGCGCGGTTCGTTCGACCTGACCGATCCCAACGTCCGCAACGCCTTTCGGGCAGCGTACCCTAACGAGGCGGAGACGGCGCTGCGGATTCTTCAGCAGTCGCGTGTGGGTTACTACCCCGACCTCGACCTGGCCGAGGTCTTCGATGCCTCGACCGGCGATCGGGTCCCGGTTGGGGCCGGCAATGAAAAGGATCCGGCTGAGCTAGCTTACTTGCAGCGAAACCGGAGCAATCTCGATGAAGCTGTCAATATCAACGACGACGTGCGGAATCTGCCGCCAGAGGCAAGGGCCCCGGACGGCAATCCCCGCGTTTCGCTCGACAACCAATCGCCGCACCGGCAGAGCCTTTTTCAGCACGGGGCGGACAATGAGTACTATCGGGGCGGGGAGGGCGGCCCCATTGGGGTGGTGGGCCCGGATGGGCGCAAGTGGGTGTTCAACGACCGGGCCAGCTTTGAAGCAGGGATGCGGACGATTCTGGGCCAGAAATATCGCGACGCCGGACAGCGGAATGTGCGCGGGATTCTGATGACCAAGAACTCGAAGGACGATCCGACGACCGGTGCGATGGCGAAGGGTTCTGGAGAGCGGATTGACACGGCGAAGTTCAACCGGATCCGCTGGTACTACGAACGCGCCCGCCAGGACACGAGTGGCACCGGAACGCCGGTGCCAAACCACGACATTTGGATGAGTCTTTTCCAGCGCGGCTTGAGTATTGAGCCGGAGGTGTTCGCCCTGGCACCGGGCGGCAGGTGGAATGATCTGCAGTCGATTTTGCAGCAGCACGGCACCTTCGCCGCGATTGACCTGGACGCCAAGAACCTCGTGATTGCCGGAGCCACGCCTGATTCGTTGGCGAACGGATTGGCTCGTCTGGCCCGCACCGCCGTTGACCTGGGAGCGATGTTTGTCCCGTCGCTGACGGTTTGGTTCGAATTGTATAGTGCGTACAAGCCGGTCACGTCGGACTATATTCTAAATCGAATCGGAGGGCGCGAGCCCGGGGTAACTTCCGCGGTGGCGGATATGAGCGCGGCGATTCCGGTCTTCAAGCCGAAGCCCGGCCATACGATGTACGCCTTCTGCCTGGATGGTTTCCATGGCTCCTTTGCTCCGGCATTGCCGTCCGCCTCAACTGGGCCTACCGACAAGCTCTCCGATGACGAGCGCAATCGCTTATACCGGGAGCATATGGTGGGATCGTTCGGGCTTCATCCGCCTAATTTCGGGAAGGTGGAAGGGCAGAAGCTGATGGCGGTTTGGGATAACCTGACGACGCGGAAGCTGACTTATGAAGAGGTAAAGATCCTTAGCCGTCCCGTGTCGATCTTCACCGCCGGGCTGGCGGCCTGCCCGGCGAATGTCGAGCCGATGGAGATTCCGAAGCTGATTCAGCGGGAGGAGCGCCGCGGGATGCTCGTTAGCTAAACAACCACCGCCTAAAGGCGGTGGGGTTGCATTGCGACTGAAAGTCGCGGGGAGCGGCTAAAGCCGCCTGAAGTGTATCCCGGCTGAGAGCCGGCTCAAGGCTCCGCGGGCGCGGTGATCTTAAACCCTTGGTCGTCTTCATCC
>JBKJLJ010000309.1:0-10193 GCA_046597015.1 Bryobacteraceae bacterium | reverse complement strand
CTCGCTCCGGCGGAAGCGGCGGTGCGGGGTTCGTTAGTAGAGGCACTGGAATATGAATAAGCTGGTTTTTCTTCTGTTTGCGGGAACGCTATTGGCGCAGGATGCGCGGAAGATCGTCGAGGAGTCGCAGAAGCTGCACCGGTCCCGGAGTCAGCAATACGAGGGGGTGTTGGAGGTTTATGACACCAAGGGCGGTAAGAACGAGAAGCGTTGGCAGTATGCGCGGATTGGGTCTTACGGGGAGTCGAAATCGGTCTTGCGGTTTTTGGCTCCGCCGCTCGTGAAGGGCGTGGCGCTGCTCGTGCAGAACCATCCGGACCGGGCGAGCGACCAGTGGATGTGGACGCCGGAATTGAGTCGGGATCGGCGCATTGCGTTGCAGGATCGTTCGACGCGATTCTTCGGGACCGACTTTTCGTTTGAAGACTTGGAAGAGCGGGACGTGGACCAGAGCGACTACAAGTTGCTGGGCGAAGAGCCGTTGAACGGGCAGGTTTGCTACAAGATTGAGTCGGTGGCCAAGAAGTCGCGGACGACGCAGTATACCCGGGTGGTGATTTGGGTACGGAAGGATATTCTTCTGCCGGTACAGTTTGAGATGTTCGTGAAGACGGACCTCGTGAAGCGGCTGATCCATAAGCGCGTCGAAAAGGTGCAGAACGTGTGGTCGACGCTGGAACTGGAGATGAACGATTTGAAGAAGAAGACGCGGACGGTGATGAAGACCGAGAAGTTGAAATACGACGTCGCGTTGCCGGACGAGCAGTTTACTTTGCAGGCGTTGCGCCGCGGGGAATGAGCCGGTTTGCCTTAATTCTGCTGGGGGCGCTGCCGGTGTGGGGGCAGAGTTTTTCGCAGCGGGGATTCATCGAGACGCGGGGCAGTTTTTTTCCGCAGACGACGCCGAGCGATAGCGGGCGAGCGGTTGCAGACGTACTGCTGCGGTATGAGGTGGCTTATAAGTTGACGCCGTGGTTGAAGTTTAACGGGGCGATTGACGGGCGGACGGATACGCATCGGCAGACGGAGCGGCAGTGGCGGGTGGATTGGCAGGATCGGGGGATGCTGCGGCCGGCGGTGTCGCTGCGGCGCTTCAGTTTGACTGTGAACAAAGGGAAATGGACGGTGGAGGCGGGCAAGCAGTTTATTCGGTGGGGGAAGGCGGATATCCTGAATCCGTTGGACCGGTTTGCCCCGCGAGATTTTTTGAACGTGGTAGATACCGAGTATCTGGCAGTGATGGCGGGGCGGGCGACGTGGGAGTCTGGCGGGGAAACGATTGACTTGGTGTGGCAGCCCCGGTTTACGCCGAGTCGGTCGCCGTTGCTGTTGCAGCGATGGGGCGGCGGAGGAGGGGGATTAGGAGGGGATTTGGCGCAGTTGCCGCTGACAGTACGGCAGGGTCAAGCGGTATTACCGACGGGTCAACAGTGGGGTGTACGCTGGAACCATGTCGGGCGGGGGTATGAAGCGGCGGGGGTCTACTACGAGGGGCATAACCATCTGCCGTTGCTGGAAGGACGGATTTCGACGTTTCCTGATTTCAGGCTGGAACTGTATAACTATTTCGCGAAGCTGCGACTGGTGGGCGGGGCGACGGCGATTCCGAACCGGTGGTTTACGTTGAAGGCCGAGGGGGGATATTTTTCAAGCTCGACGCCGGCGGCGGATAACTACTTCCAGTATGTGATTCAAGCTGAGCGTCAGAGCGGGGAGTGGACGTTTGTGGGTGGGTACGCCGGGGAGTATGTGACGGTCAAGCGGAACCTTTTTGATTTTGCGCCGGACCGGGGATTGACGCGAAGTTTTTTGGGGCGGGCGAGTTTGCAACTCAACCCGCGTGATACGGTCGCCTTTGACGCTGCACTAAGGCAGAATGGAGATGGCGTTTGGGTGCGTGGTGAATTCGCGCATTCCTTCGACGATCACTGGTCGGTGCGGGTAGGCGGATCGCTGATTCGTGGGCGCGCTACCGACTTTCTAGGCCAGTTTGGCCGCAACTCGCACGCGACCTTCGCATTGCGTTACAGTTTTTGATACCTTTTGATCACCGTTTCCGCGCTATTGATTATGATCGCAGGAGTTTTCACGATATGAATCCGTTTTTTCGCTTTCCTTTGTCTGTAATCGTTTCTGGCTCGTTATTGGTGGGGCAAGCTCCGAAGCCATCTCCGGCACCGGCCAAGCCCGCCGCCGCCAAGCCCGCCGCTGCCAAGCCCGCCGCTCCGGCGGTTTCGGCCCTCGACAAGATTTTTAAGATGGTGGCCCTGAAGCTGCCGGACGCGAGCGTCGTCTCGTCGATCAACGCGGCGGGCAAATCGTTAAAGGTGTCGACGGACGACTTGATTCGCTTCAAAGAGGCGGGCGCGTCGGACAACGTGATTGTGGCCTTGAGTAATTCGATGAACGGGACACCGGCGGCGGCGGGAGCCCCGTCGACGCCGGCGACACCGGTGGCCAAGGCGGCCGTGGTGCCCGTGGCAGCCAATTACAACACCGTGCTTTCGTCGATTACTTGCGACGTGCCCGCGGGGCCGCGGAAGCGCGTGGTGGCCGTAGACGAGTTCGACTACGGAACCGTGAAAGACGCGGTCGCGGCCGTGTTCGGCACGCAAGTCGACGTGGGCAAGGGCATCCTGGCGATGTTCACGAAGCGGCTGGCCGAGCAGGGCAAGTTCCGGATTGTGGAACGGTCGAATATCAAAAAGGTAGTGGCAGAGCAGGACTTTGGCGCTTCAAACCGGGTGAAACAGGGCTCGCAAGCGCGCCTGGGCCGGATTACCGGAGCCGATGCGATTTTGATGGGAACGATCGTAACGTTCGGACGGGATGACAAGCGAAAGACAGTCGGGGGCTTTGGCTACGGGCCGAAGGTGCTGAGCGGTATCAAGATCAAGACGGGCGAGGACAAGGCAGTGGTGGTGATTTCGTTCCGGCTGGTGGACGCCGAGACTTCGGAGGTGATCGCTACGGGCGAGGCGCGCGGCGAATCTTCCCGGAAGCAGAACGGTTTCGACGTAGGTGCGCTCGTGAATCGGGGCGGGGGAGGAGCGACGGTGGACATGACGTCATCGAATTTCGGGCAGACGATTATCGGTGAAGCGACAATGGGCAGCGTGGATAAGCTAGCCGCAGACTTGAACAACAACGAGGGCAAGATTCCGATGCGGAATCTGGATGTTGAATCGCGCATTGCCGAGGTCGTGGAAAAGCAGATTTACCTCTCAGCGGGTTCGTTTGACGGGATCAACAAGTGCGACCGGTTTGAGATTCTCAAGATCGTGAAAGAAGTGAAAGACCCGGTGACCAAGGACGTAATCGACATGGTAACCGAGAAGGTGGGTGACTTCATCGCGACCGAGGTTCGGGACCGGGTGACGATTGGGGCGTATAACGGAACGGGGAGGCCCGAGGTCGGCTACCTGGCTAAGAAGGTGCAAAAACAATGATGACGCGACGATTTGCTATCTCTTTGTTGGCCGCCGGGCCGGCGCTGCGGGGCCAGTCGAAACGGAGTTTGGCCGTAGAGGATTTCGATTTCGCGACGGTGAGGAGCGTGGGGGCGGCAATCTTCGGCACGCAGGTAGACTTGGGCAAGGGCATGAGCGCGTTGATGGTGAAGCGCATTGCGCAGGGCGGGAAGTTTACAGTGGTGGAGCGGAACAAGGTGGGGACGGTGCTGAAAGAGCAGGATTTCGGCGCCAGTGGCCGCGTGAAAAAAGGAACCCAGGCGCGGATTGGACAGATCCGTGGGGCGGACTTCACGGTGATGGGCGATGTGGTTGTGTTCGGACGGGACGACCGTTCGAGAGGCGGGGCGGTCGGCGTGGCGGTGCCGGGCGCGGGGGGCGTGGGTGGTCTGCGGAACAGCGAGGGCAAGGCCGTCGTCGTGCTGAACTTCCGGATGGTGGATAACGAATCGTCGGAGATCGTGATGACGGGCGAGGCGCGCGGGGAGTCCAAGCGGAGTTCCAAGGGCGGATTTGCGGGCGTTTATGCGGGCGGGGTAGGCGTGGGCGGGGGCGTCGATTTCACGTCGTCGAACTTTGCGGAAACCATTATCGGCGAGGCGGTGATGGACGCTTGCGATAAGCTGGCGGCGCAGGTGAACGGGCAGGCGGGAAGCGTGTCGAGCACGCGCAATATCGAAATCGAAGGGAAGGTGGCGGCCGTGGAGGGGGGCAGCGTTTATATCAACGTGGGCTCGTCATCCGGGGTGCAGGTGGGCGATACGTTTGAGGTATCGCGGATCATGAAAGAGGTGAAGGATCCGGTGACGAAAGAGGTCCTGGACGTGGTGACGGCCCCGGTGGGGAGCATGAAGGTCACGACGGTCCGCGACAAGATCGCGATCGGTTCATTTAACGGTAGTCAGCCGCCCAAAGAGGGCGATCGAGTGGAGAGGAAATAAGATGAAACGCGCTTGGGTCACGGCGTTAATAGGGGCGGGGTTGGCCTTCGGCCAGCCCATCACGGTACTGCAGGGACTGGAGACGAAATTCGAAAAGAACGCGCCGCGAGGGAACGCTCCGGTGTCGCAGGGGTTTCGGCAGGATCGGTTGCAGGATGTGAACGCTTTCAATTCGTGGTTCGATCAGTCGTATCTGCCCGCGTTCCAGTCGCAGCCGGGATGGACGCCGCAGCGACGGGCGTTCGTCGGACGCGCATCGGCGTACCTGGGCGCGATTCGCGGGTTGGCGGGGTCCGACCCGGCGTTGGGAATGGCGCTTTCGGGAGCATTCAGCCGCTTGGGTCGGATGCAGGAAGCCAATCCTCAATATCTAGACCGGGAAGGCGCGATTCATAGCTATAACAACTCGGCGATCATCCTGAACCAGTTGGCGAATGAGAACCCGAATGACCCGAATGTGCGGGGGCAGTTGGCGTTCGTGGGTGGCCGAGTGAACGCGTTAGGAGGATCGATTCCAATTTGGATGTCCGTTCCGATTGGCGGCGGGAATCAGCAACCGCGGGAGCAGCGGGGGATTCCGGAGGCGTATTTGAAGGTGCCGGTGAAGACGTCGGCGCCGACAAGCGGGGAGTATCCTCGGCTGGACGAAGCGACGCTGAGCCCGGGGGATCGGGAGCAGTGGCGGGAGTTGCGGAGCCGGTATTACAACGTGCTGGCGACGGTGTATTCGGCGAAGAATGCTGTAGCGCCGGTGCAGGCGAGTGTGGAGAGCCGGGGGTTGGCTTTGACTCCGGATCTAGTGAAGTCGTCGACGCGGATGAACCTGTCGTTGGATTTGGCAAAGAACGATCTGGAGCAGAAGCAGTTTGACTCGGCGCGCGAGAACCTGCAGATTGCTGAGGGTGAAGCGAGACGGCTCTTGCGCTACGTTGGTCTCTAGCGTTCATGTCATTCTCCCGTCGTTCGTTCGTCTTCGCGGCTTCGGCCGCGGCATATGGCCAAGCCAAATTGCCCGTGATGGGCTCCGGGGCCCACACGTACGAGGCCTATCACGATTGGCCGCAACTGCCATCGACGCACCAGTTCGGAAATACGCACGGCATCGTGATGGATCGGCAGGGCCGCGTAATTGTCGCCCACACGGTCCATAAGAATAGCTCTTCGCCCGACGCGATTGCGATTTTTGATCCGGATGGCAAGTTCGTCAAAAGCTGGGGGGCCGACCTGCGGGGCGGGGCGCATGGGCTGACGATTCGCCAGGAGGGCGGCGTTGAGTATTTGTACCATTGCGACAATGTGAAAGGCCACGTGCGGAAGACGACGCTGGACGGCGAGGTGGTGTGGATGATCCATGCGCCGGTGATGTCCGGCGTCTACTCGAAGGCGAGTGAGTACCGCCCGTCAAACTTAGCCGTGGCTCCGAATGGCGACATTTACATTGCCGATGGCTACGGGAAATTCGGAATCCACCACTACGATGCCAAGACGAACTATATCCGGACGTTTGGCGGCACGCGCCAATTAATGGACGCGAACAAGGACAAAGAGACCGGCCCGGGGACGACGATTTGGCCGCACGCGATTGGGATCGATACAAGATCCGGAGTACCGCTTTTGATGGTCGGCGAGCGGGGAGCGAACTCGCGGATTCAGTATTTTGATTTGAACGGGCGATCCCTGCATATCGTGAAAGAGGGCGTGCGCTGGCCGAGCACCTTCGATTTTCTGGGGGACACGTTGCTGATGCCGGATTTGAAGGCGGTGGTGACACTCTTCGATAAGCAGAACAAGCCGATCGTACAGCTTGGCGATGGGCGTGAGGCGGATGGGAGGACCTATGAGAGTTTGCGGGCGGGGGACCGGGCCGCGTTCACTCCGGGTCGATTTGTGGCACCGCATGCAGCGTGCTTTGCCCCGAATGGAGATATCTATGTGGCGGAATGGGTGGAGGTCGGGCGGGTAACGAAGCTGAAACGGAGTTGATGGCTGCTATACTCAGAGCTGAAAAAAGCATGAATATTGCCATTATTGGCTGCGGCTTCATCGGGGAAAAGCGCGCCAAAGCCCTGCGGGGCCAACACAAGCTGACCGTCTGTTGCGACACGAACCTGTCTCGGGCAGAGAGTTTGGCCGCCAAGTACCCGGGCGCGGAGGCCACGACGGATTGGGTTGCTGCGGCGGCGAGGCCGGATGTGGATATTGTTTGCGTGGCGACGGTGCACAACGCGCTTCCGGCAGTGACGCTGGCGGCCGCCAAGGCGGGGAAGCATGTCCTGGTGGAGAAGCCGGGAGCGCGGCGCGCCGCGGAACTGGACCCCGTGGTCGAGGCCTGTGCGCGCACGGGGGCGTTAGTTCGGATTGGCTTCAATCACCGCCATCATCGGGCGTTCCGCCAAGCGCGGCAGATCGTCGATTCGGGCGTTTTGGGACCGCTGATGTTCGTTCGCGGGCGGTATGGCCACGGTGGGCGGATTGGGTATGACAAAGAGTGGCGCGCGGTGCCAGAGCTCTCCGGCGGGGGCGAGGCCATAGACCAGGGCCTCCACCTGATCGACTTGGCCCGATGGTTTTTCGGAGATTTTCCGAGCGTCAAGGGCGAGGTGGGGACATTCTTCTGGGACATGCCGGTGGAAGATAACGCGTTTTTCTTGCTGCGGACAGCGGCGGGTCAGATTGCATCTTTGCATGCCACGTGGACAGAATGGAAGAACACTTTTTCGTTTGAGTTATACGGCAAGACGGGTAAGTTAGAGATAACCGGGTTGGGCGGGAGTTACGGCCTGGAGCGGCTCGCGCACTATCAAATGCTGCCCGAGATGGGACCGCCTCCGACCACGATCTGGGAGTATCCGATGTCAGACGACTCGTGGGAGGATGAGTTCGACACGTTTGTAGAGGATATTCGCCTCGACCGGCAGCCAAATCCTGGATTGGGGGACGCCCAGGCGGCTCTCCGTATTGTTGAATCGGTTTACCAACAGTCATGATTATTACCCGCAGTCCGCTTCGGATTTCGCTCGGGGGCGGGGGCACGGACCTTCCCTCTTATTACCTGGAGCACGGGGGGTTCTTGATCGCGGCGGCGATTGATAAGTACGTCCATATAACGTTGCATGAGACGTTTCGGCGCGAGTTTCTGATTAAGTATTCGAAGCTCGAAGTGACGGAGTCGGTGGATGCGATCCAACATCCGATTATCCGGGAGGCTTTGCGGCTCGTGTTTCCGCAGGGCCGGGAGCCGGATTTGGAAATTTCGAGCATGGCCGACATCCCGGCGGGCACAGGGTTGGGCTCCTCGGGGAGCTTTACGACAGCCCTGCTGCAGGCGCTGTTTACACTCGATAAACAGTTTGTCTCGCGACGGTCGCTGGCGGAGAATGCCTGCCATATCGAGATCGATGTATTGAAGGAACCGATCGGCAAGCAGGACCAGTTCATTGCTGCCTATGGCGGGCTTACGTGTTTCACGTTTGATCGTTCGGGCGAGATACACGTTGAACCCCTCAGGGCGAGCCAGGAGACGCTGGTCACGCTGGAGGACAACCTGGCGCTATTCTTCACGGGTTTCACACGCTCGGCGTCGAATATTTTGAAGGATCAGGATACGCGATCCAAGCAGAAAGATATGTCGATGATCGACAATCTGCACTTCGTGAAACAGCTCGGATTTGATTCGCGGGATGCCTTCGAGAAGGGCGACCTAGGGCGCTTTGCCGAGATCATGGACGTGCACTGGCAACACAAGAAAAAGCGTTCGAGCGGTATGAGCAATGCGCAGATTGACGAATGGTACGAGCTGGCGCTTCAGAACGGAGCACTTGGCGGGAAGGTGATCGGGGCCGGGGGCGGCGGTTTTTTGATGTTCTACTGCGAGAACAAGACGAAACTGCGACAGACCATGGTGCGAGCTGGATTGCGCGAAGTGCGAGTTCGTTTTGATTTTGCGGGCACGACGGTGGTGTCGCGATCGTGATGGCGATGCTCCCAGTAGTAATTCTGGCGGGTGGACTGGCCACGCGACTGCGCCCGATTACGGAGAAGATTCCGAAGGCCTTGGTGGAGATCAACGGGGAACCGTTTCTCGCGCATCAGCTTCGGCTTTTGCAGCGGAACGGCGTCCGGCAGGTCGTCATGAGCGTAGCGTATAAGGGCGAGATGATTCGGGAGTTCGCCGGCGACGGCAGTGGCTATGGACTCCATATCGACTACGTGTTTGATGGGCCCAACTATCTAGGAACCGGTGGAGCGATTCGCAATGCGTTGCCGTTTTTAGGCGATTCGTTTTTGACGCTTTACGGCGATTCCTACCTCCCCTGTGATTTTGCAGCGGTACAGGCGGCGTTTGCGGCCAGTGGCCGGCAGGCGCTGATGACGGTTTTTCAGAATGACGGCTTATTCGATACATCGAACGTGGAGTTCGCCGAAGGTCAGATTGTGCGGTACGACAAAAGAGAACGAACCACGGCGATGCGGCATATCGACTACGGCCTCGGAGTGTTTCGAGCCGCGGCATTTGTACCCTATCCGGCAGGCGAGACGCTCGACTTGGCCAGCGTCTTCCAAGACGTACTCCGAGCGGGACAGTTGGCAGCCTACGAAGTTTCGGAACGCTTTTACGAGATCGGAACTCCGGAAGGCATTCGAGAGACAGAAGAGTATATCGGAAGAGAAGCGAAATGAGTTTCACCCAACAATTTTTATTAGAGGCCATCGAGATTATCCAGAAGCTCGACCACTCGGCGATTGATAAAGCCGTGGCCATCCTGCGGGCGACCAGGGAGCGTGGCGGTCGCTTGTTTATTCTAGGCGTCGGCGGTAGCGCGGCGAACGCGTCGCACGCGGTGAATGACTTCCGTAAGATCGTCGGCATCGAGACTTACGCGCCGACGGATAACGTCAGCGAACTGACCGCACGGACAAACGACGAGGGCTGGGAGACGGTGTTCTCGTCGTGGTTGGCCACTTCGAAGTGCAACGAGAAGGACACGCTGTTGATCCTTTCAGTCGGTGGCGGCAATCTCGAACTGAATGTAAGCCCGAATCTTGTCTCGGCGGTGCGTTATGGCAAGAGCGTCGGCGCATCGGTAATCGGCATCGTGGGCCGGGATGGCGGCTATACCGCGCAAGTGGCCGATAGCGCGATCTTGATTCCAACCGTGAACCCGGTCAACGTCACGCCGCACGCCGAGGCCTTCCAGGCCGTGGTTTGGCACCTGTTCGTGTCGCATCCGGACTTGAAGCAGGTACAAACGAAATGGGAGTCGATCCGCTGAAGTCGGCCGTATTCCTTGATCGAGACGGCGTGCTGAATCGGGCGATCGTCCGGGAAGGACGCCCGTATCCTCCGGCGTCAGCCGAGGAAATGGAGATCACTCCCGGTGCCGCGTTGGCGCTGGGCCGGCTACGCGCAGCGGGGTTGATCCTGTTGGTGGTCACCAATCAACCAGACGTGGCGCGGGGCAAGCAGACCCGGGCTGCGGTTGAGGCGATGCACGAGATGATGGCGGCGGTGTTGCCGGTGGATGATTTCCTCGTTTGTTATCATGATGATCGAGACGATTGTCCATGCCGCAAGCCTAAGCCGGGACTGCTGCGCATCGGCGCCGAGCGGCACCACGTCGATTTGGCGACCAGTTTTATGGTCGGTGACCGTTGGCGGGATGCTGATGCGGGGGCAGCGGCGGGATGCCGAACGATTCTGCTCGACTGCCAGTATGCCGAGCGCGGCCCGGAGAGGCCGCCCGATGTGACGGTGACCTCGCTCGCCGAGGCCGTGGATTGG
>JBKJLJ010000683.1:0-8830 GCA_046597015.1 Bryobacteraceae bacterium | reverse complement strand
GCGAGCGCTTTATTCTGCTGCGCGGACAGTATGATCGCAAGCGGGTGAAGGTGTCGCCGGTGGAGCCTGCGTTTCTTCCGCCGATGCCGGCGGGGCTTCCTCGGAATCGGCTGGGGTTGGCGCAGTGGCTCGTGAGTCCGGAGAACCCGCTGACTGCCCGGGTGGCGGTGAACCGCATGTGGGCAAACTTGTTCGGGACGGGCCTCGTAAAAACCGTGGAAGACTTTGGGAGCCAGGGCGAGCAGCCGTCGCACCCGGAACTGCTCGATCTACTGGCGACGCGATTCGTTGAATCGGGCTGGGACATGAAGGCGCTGCAAAAGCAGATCGTCCTTTCGGCGACTTATCGCCAAGTGGCGAAGAGTTCACCGGCGCTGCACGAACGCGACCCGGAGAATCGCCTGCTTGCGCGCATGTCGCGCTTCCGACTGCAGGGCGAGTCTGTGCGCGACAACGCGCTGGCGGTGAGCGGGTTGCTCAACCCATCGATCGGCGGGAAATCGGTTTCACCGTACCAGCCGGCGGGACTTTGGGAGGACGTTGCGTACGGCGCTCAGTTCTCCGCGCAGCGCTATGAGCAGTCCCACGGCGCGGACCTCTATCGCCGGGGCATGTACAGCTTTTGGAAACGGACGCTGCCCCCGGCTACGCTGGCGACGTTCGACGCTCCCGACCGCGAGAAATGCGTAGCGCGGCGGGCCACTACCAACACTCCGCTGCAGGCGCTGGCGCTGTGGAACGATCCGACTTTCATCGAAGCCGCGCGCCAACTGGCCGACCGTACGCTGGCCGAGGCTGGACCGGATCAGACCAAGCGGCTCCGGCTGATGTTTCGGATCGCGACGGCGCGGTACCCCACGGCGGTCGAGCTCCAACTCCTGCGCCAGACGGCCGATCAGCAGCTGGTCGAGTACAAAGCCAAGCCCGGCGAGGCGCAAAAGCTGATTGCTATCGGCGAGTCCAAATCGAAGTATCGCGACCCGATTGAGCTGGCCGCCTGGACCAGCCTCGCCAGCGCCATTTTGAATCTCGATGAAGTGATCACGAAGGAATAAGCCATGAACTCCCGCCGCGATTTCCTGTCCCAACTCGCCCTCTCCAGCCTGCTCTCTGGCGCGACGCCCACCAAGGCGAAATCGATCATCTACCTCCACATGTCCGGCGGCCCTTCGCAGATCGACCTTTTCGACCCGAAGCCGATGCTGAAGAAGTTCCAGGGCCAGGACCTTCCGGCTTCCATCCGCATGGGCCAGCGCATCACCGGGATGACCTCCGGCCAGTCGACGCTGCCGGTTGCGAGCTCGATTTTTTCTTTCGGGAAGTATGGCCAATCCGGTGCTCAACTTTCGGAACTGATCCCCTACCACCAGAAGATCGCCGACGACATCTGTATCGTCCGCTCGGTCAACACGGACGCGATTAACCACGACCCGGCCATTACGTTCATCCAGACTGGCTCGCAGCAGCCCGGCCGCCCCTGCATTGGCTCCTGGGTGAACTATGGCCTTGGCAGCGAGAACAAGAACCTACCGGCTTTCGTCGTAATGATCAGCCAGAAGAGCGGCATCAACGTCGACCAGCCGCTGTTCTCCCGGCTGTGGTCGAGCGGCTTTCTGCCGTCGAACTATCAGGGCGTGAAGTTCCGCTCTGGCACCGATCCGGTTTTGTTTTTGAATGACCCGGCGGGCATTACGCCCACCACCCGGAAGAACATTCTGGACCTTTCGGCCAGGCTGAACCAGCAGCGTTCGGCAGAACTCGGCGACCCGGAAATCGATACGCGGATTGCGCAGTACGAGATGGCTTATCGCATGCAGTCGTCGGTTCCAGAACTGACGGATTTATCGAAAGAGACCGAGGCGACGTACAACCTCTACGGCCCGGAATCCCGCAAGCCGGGCACTTTCGCGCAGCAGTGTCTGCTGGCCCGCCGACTGGTGGAACGCGGCGTCCGGTTTGTTCAGCTTTATAACCGCGGGTGGGACCAGCACGGCGACTTGCCGCGCGACCTAGCCCTGCAAGCCAAGGCCGTCGATCAGCCTTCGGCGGCTCTCGTGCTCGACCTGAAACAGCGGGGGTTACTTAAGGACACGCTGGTGGTTTGGGGAGGGGAGTTCGGGCGGACTGTCTATTGCCAGGGGCGGCTGACGGAGACGAATTACGGACGCGACCACCATCCCCGGTGCTTCTCGATGTGGTTCGCCGGCGGGGGGATCAAGGGCGGCCAGACCATCGGCGAGACGGATGACTACTCGTACAACATCGTCCGCGACCCGGTCCACATTCACGACATGCAGGCCACGCTGCTGCACTGCTTAGGCGTGGACCACCTCAAGCTGACTTACAAGTTCCAGGGCCGTTATTTCCGGCTGACGGATGTCCACGGCAACGTGGTGAAGCAGATGGTAGCCTAGCCTAGCCTAGGCGCTGGCGGCGCTAGTCGCGCAGAAAGCCAAGATACCGGCCCATGTAATAGGGCAGCAGGTACGATGTCCCGTCCGCCAGCGAGTTCCCGTCGCCACCGGTATCGAGCCGGAAGGGATCATGATTCCAGTGGAAAACGATTCGCTCATCGACGGGCAGAACCTTGCCGTTCCGCTTCATTCCGCGGCCCTGCCCGAGGCGGTTGATATCCCGCCGCTGGCTGTTGTTCACTGCCCAGTTCCGGAGATCGAGGGGGAACCGCCGCAGCGTATCGATGGAATCTTCGAGCCACGGCCCGGTCGGGGTCAGATCGTGCATCCGGTGCGGATCGTCGAACTTCTTACCCTTCAATGTGGCGGCCGCCACGAAGTTGAAGAAAGGATTCAGTTCCGGACGATCTAAATCCCAATACCGCTTCAAGGAGAACGCATAGCGTTCCACCAGCTCCGGGTCAGTCTCGTACTGCAATAGGCTGTAGTAACCCATGTAGGCCATTTCGTCATCGCTCTGATTTCCGTCGCCGACGCCTTGGGACAGTTTCGCGAACATCGCGTTCTGCGCATAGCCGTGCTCTTTGATCAGCCACTGCGCTACTTCGTGATACTTTTTATCTCCGGTGACATGATGAGCCACCTTCAAATAGGCCAAAATGCTCAGCGAATTCAGCCCCCGCTCCTGCCACCAGTCTTTGTCCTTGTTCAATTGCGCGGGGGAGAAGACCGTCCAACGGGTTGGCTTTCCGTCCCAGTCGATCATGTTGAAGTCGTGGTTGACGAGGTGGTCGATAATCCGGACCACGACTTTTCGAACCTCGTTCTTTTCGGCGGGGGTCTGCGCGATGAGGTCGTAATAGAGCGCATAGAAAAAGAAGTGCCCGTCGAGTTCGTCGGAGCTTACGTCCGCTTTCCAGTACCATTTGCCGTCGGCGCTCTTTGGCCAGCGGGGCACTAGCGTTTTCCATTTTCGATCCCGTTTCTGCATCGCCGCGTCGGTCTCTTTCGTGTACGCTTTGGCGTTCGGGTCCGGCCCCGAGGTGGGCAGAATCGACCGAGCGACCAGGCCGGGCAACCCATTCGGCGTTCCGCCTTGGGTGACCTCGCTCAAAAACGCGACGGCGCGAAAGGCCTTGCGGGCGCGTTCGAGCGAGGCGCCGTCTTTCTTCACGGCGTAGGCAAAGCACTGCGCCGCTCCGTACATGCTCGTCCACAGTCCGTCGTTGTCGCTGTCCTTCACGCCGTTCGCGGATCGTTCGAGTATGTAGCCGAACTCGGTTCGCCGATGCAGCTTTTCAATCGCTTCTTCATACAGCCGAGCCTTTTCGGCCAGGGTAATCTCACGAATCTGAATCAGCCCCACGCCGGCGGCGGTTCCTACCGCCACGTCGCCGCGCTTATTCACGGCCACGGCCACCACGTCGTCGTTTGGTAGCCAGCGCTGCCCCTGGCGGTACTCCCATTCCTTGCCTTCCAGATGCAGCAGCCCCTTGGCCGTCCCAAACCAGATCGACCCATCGGCCGCGTTGGCGCTGCACGTTGCCGGCTGGACGGGAATCGAACCCGGTGCGGTTAAAGTTTCGGCCGGTAATGATTCCTTCGCTTCGCCCTGATTGCTCCACTTGCCTTGGGCGTAGATGAACATCTGTCCTTCGCTGATGGCGCGGATCTCTCCGCTGTCGGCAATTTGGATCGCGGTTACCCGCTTATTGGGCTGGTTCGGGTCGCCATCGAAACGCTTGCGCACCTGCATCGGAAAGGCTCCGAGCAGGCCGGCAAACATCAAGAGAAGAAAGAGGGGCATATGTGGCAGTATAAAGTCGAAATGCCTAAGTCTGCTGAAATTTGGCTCGCCCGTCACGGCGAGACCGCCTGGAGCCTCTCCGGTCAACACACCGGACGCACCGATTTACCCCTGCTTCCGAGTGGAATTGAACAAGCCGAATCGCTTGGCCGCTTGCTCGATGGGCGCAAGTTTAGCCTCGTCCTGACGAGTCCGCTGCAGCGCGCCCATGAGACGTGCCGCATCGCCGGATACGGGGACGTGGCACGAGTCCACCCCGATCTTGCGGAGTGGCACTATGGGGCGCTGGAAGGCCGCCTGACGGCTGAGCTCGTCGCCGAGCGGCCCGGTTGGAGCCTGTGGAAGGACGGCGCTCCGGAGGGCGAGTCGGTCGACCAGGTGACCGCTCGCGCACAGAACGTCATAGACACATGTCTCGAGGCCGACGGCCCGGTCCTGCTTTTCTCCCACGGCCATCTGCTGCGATTCCTCGCCTGCGCTTGGATTGGGATTGACCCCCGTCTGCTGGCACCGCGGCTTGCCCTGAGCACGGCCTCGCTTAGCCTGTTGAGTGAAGAGCGTAATTCCCGCTCCATCGGCAGTTGGAACCGGGTTTAGAAAAACCGCCCCACGCCAACAAACACCCGTCCATGGCCCCGATCTCCGTACGCTCCGCCCAGGTAGACGGGGCCAATGAACGTCCGCACCAGGATCGCTCCCGAAGCGCTCGCCGCCACGCCGGGGTAGAGCGGCGAGCCGTACATTTTCCCCATTTGTACCCAACCGGCGCCGTACAAACGCGTGCCTAGAATCGAGAGCCCTGGCCGTAACTCCTGCAGGTAGCCGGCCGTGCCCAGCCAATACTGATTCCCCAATAGCTCGTTGGTCGCATAGGCCGGCAGCCGCAGGGGCCCTCCGAGCGAAAACGTTCCGAACCCCAGCGTCTGTGCGCCGATCGCACTGCCACCGGAGGCCCCGGTGAACAACGAGCCATTCTGGCTGACGCGATGGAACCAGCTCAGTTGCAACTCCGCTTGCGGTCCGTGGCCGATGACGTACTCATAGCTCGCCTCTACCCGGCCCCCGGCCCGGGGGATGATCGGGTCGTCGAAACCCAGATACCGGAACCGTGCCCCGGGCACGTCGATCCGGTCGCTGAAATTCGGCAGAATCGGGTCGCCGATTCGCCGCCGCGCCGCCAGCCATCGAGTTGCGTAACCCATCCGCAACTCGGCCGCCCGGCCAAACTGATAGCCCACGTCCGCTCCTGCTCCCCCGTCGCGCAGGCGGTAGTTCGCCACCTGGGTCGTACCTGCGTACAACGGAAATGCCGCGTCCCCCACAAACGCCCGGGTCGCCCCGAACCAATGGCTCCGCTCGCCGAACGGCAGCCAATACTCGCTCGCCAACCGGAACCGTGACCCCGCCACCAGATCCGTTCGCCACTCCGCGCGCGATGTGCCCAAGCCCAGGAACGTCACCCGCGCCCCGGCCGACACCCGCATGTTTCCCAAATCACTACCGTCAATCTCGAGCAGCGGCAGCAAGACCGGCGGCGCATTCGTCCGCTCCTCAGCCTGTACCAGTAATTCGCTCCCTCGCACCGAATACCGTAGCGAGGCGAGCCGGCCCGCCCCCACCGCTTGCGTCAAAACCTTTTCCAAAACCAACGGATTCCAGGCTGCCTTCACCGCGGGCGCAACCGTCTCCCCAATTAGCTTCGACTGGCCCCGATTCACCGCCTCCACCTTCACCGATGTCACCCGCGTCGGTTCCGCTCGTCGCCGGCTTTGCCGCGCTTTTTCGAATGCCTCCCACTCCGACGGCGCCAACGCGAACGTCTCCAGAATGTTGGTTTTCTTCGCCGTGGCGGCCTTTCCCGCATCGGCCAACTCCTCGCTCCTGGGGTAGTCGCTCGACCCAAAGTTTGCCAAATCCACCGTCACCACAATGTCCGCCTGCTCCATCATCCGCATCTCGTTGGCGGAGACGACAATCCCGATCGACCGATCGATGACTCCGGGAAAGGAACCCAGCGTCTTCGGGTCTACCGGCGCTTTGGCCAGATGGACCGCTATAACGATATCCGCCCCCATCTGCCGTGCCACGTCGACCGGCAGATTCTGCAACACCGCCCCATCGACGTAAAGCTTCCCGCCCCGGTTGGCCGGCTTAAAGACGCCGGGCAGGGACATCGTAGCGCGCAGCGCATCGGCGAGAACCCCCTTCCGAAACACTTCTTCCTCTCCGGTGACCAGATTCGTCGCCACCGACCGGAATGGGGTCGGCAGATCGTCAAACGATTCCATCTCCGGATATGCGAGCGTCCAACGGCTGAGCAGCAATCCGATCTCGTGCCCCTGGTTGAACCCGCTGGGCAGAGAAACGCCGTTCTTCAATCCCAGCTCCAGCAGGTTGGGATAGGCCGTCCGATCTTCCCTCCGCCGAAAGGAAAGATCGCGAAAGGGAATCGTACCCGCGAGCAGCGTCTCCCAGGGAGCCTCTTTCACTATGGTTCGCAAATCCGCGGGTGAGCGGCCGGTGGCATAGAGCCCTCCTACCAGCGCTCCCATGCTGGTGCCGGCTACGAAGTCGATGGGGATCCGATGCTCTTCGAACCATTCGAGCACTCCAATATGGGCCAGCCCCAGCGCACTCCCGCCTTCCAGCGCCAAGCCGATTTTCTTCCTGGGGGCCCCCGCGACGCAAAGCGCGCACAGCAAAATCGACCCTAGTAGGCGCATCATCTAAGTCTAGTGGAATACAATCTGGAGGGCAGTCCCAATGCGAACCATAGTCCTTTTCCTTTGTCTCACCATCACCGCCTCCGCTCAGCGAGCCGCCCTCAAAGCGGAGGACGTCGCGGCGGGGCGTCAGCTCTTTATGACCTCCTGTTCCGGCTGCCACGGCGTGACCGGCGAAGGCGGGCGCGGACCCAATCTGATGACAGGCCGGGCCGTCTCCCGCTCGACCGACGAAGTGCTTTTCAACGCCATTAAGTTTGGCTTGGCCGGCACGGACATGCCGCCCACAAACCTGCCCGACGACAAGCTGTGGCAGGTGATGGCTTACGTCCGCGCCCTGGTCGCCCCGGCGTTTGAAATTCCGGTGGAAGGTGACGAAAGGGCCGGTGCCGCTGTCTACTTCGGCAAGGGCGGCTGCACGAAGTGCCACGCGATCGCCGGCCAGGGCGGCCAGTCGGGTCCGGACCTGACGAGCATCGGCCACCAGCGGTCCCTGAACCTCATCCGCGAGGCCGTCCTCGACCCCGCCCGCCGCATCTCTCCGGGCTATCAGCGAGCGACGATCCATCTGAAATCCGGCAAGACCCTCAACGGTGTGCTCCGCGACTACACCACCTACGACTACACGCTGCAAGACGCGAAAGGCGAACTCCACTTCGTCAAGGCCGCTGACGTTTCGGACTCCCGTCTGCTGCCGGGCAGTGCCATGCCCGGCAACTACAAAGACTCGCTGACCGCTACGGAACGCCGCGACCTTATCAAGTTTCTAACACGCCAATCCGCCCGCGGAGCCAATTAATGAAAACGACTCTCTTGCTCGTCCTCGCCGCTTTCGCGGCTTCCGCCCAGGTGAAGTATGAGGACATCCTCGCCGGCCCTAACGCCAACTGGCTGACTTACGCCGGCTCCTACTCTGGTCAGCGCCATAGTGCTCTTACGCAGATTACCCCTGCGACGGCCAAGAACCTCGTCCCCAAGTGGACCTATCACGTCCCCGACGCGAAAAAACTGGAAGCGGTTCCGATTGTCTACGACGGCATTCTCTACGTCACGAACTCGAACCAACTCCATGCGCTCGATGCGCGGACGGGCCGCAAGATCTGGGTCTACCGGGACGAACAGGCCGTTGGCTCCCGGGTGAATCGGGGTCCGGCCATCCTAGGCGACAAGGTTTACTTTGTCACCTCCGACTGCCACCTGGTGGCGCTTCAACGTAAGACCGGCGCGATCCTTTGGCACAAGAAATACGCTGATACGGATGATGGCTACTTCGCTACGATGGCCCCGTTTGCCGTGAAGGATAAAATTATTGTCGGCATGGGCGGTGGCGACTCCGGGGCCCGTGGCTTTCTGGCCGCCCTTTCGGCGGAAACCGGGGATGAACTTTGGCGCTTCTGGACCATCCCGGCTAAGGGCGAACCCGGCGCGGAGACCTGGTCCAAGGACGAAGTCCGCAAGTGGGGCGGAGGAGGCACCTGGCTGTCCGGTACCTACGATCCCAAGCTGAATCTACTTTACTGGACCACCGGCAACCCTTGGCCAGACTTCAACGGCGGCGATCGGCTGGGGGCCAATCTCTACTCGGACTCCTTAATTGCGGTGAACGTCGACACGGGCAAACTGAAGTGGCACTTCCAGTTCACGCCGCACGACACGCATGACTGGGACGCTCAATCCTGGCCCGTCTTGATCGATATGCCGTGGCAAGGGAAGCCGCGTCAAATCGTTGTCCATCCCAATCGCAACGGCTTCTTCTACGTGCTTGATCGCGTGACGGGAGAGTTCCTGCGTGCTACGCCCTTCGTTGACAAGCTGGATTGGGCTAAGGGCATTGATCCCCAAGGCAAGCCCATCCTCGTGCCCGGTAAGGACCCGACGCCGGGTGG
>JBKJLJ010000212.1:0-29135 GCA_046597015.1 Bryobacteraceae bacterium | reverse complement strand
GTGGCCGGTTCGGTTTCGGGGCCGTCACAGGTGCTCGTGACCCCCGGTTCATTCAACTCGCCGCGAAGTTCTACTTCTAACGGCTAACAACTAAGATGGAGGGGTGATTCGATTCCGTCGTTATCGCCCCTCCGATCTTCCCGCCGTCCTCACGGTCTTCCGCAGTAACGTCCCCGAATACTTCGCCCCCGCCGAAGAAGCCTGGCTCAAACAAACTCTCCACGACGACCTCTGCCCCCTCTACGTCCTCGCCGACCACGACTCCGTCCTCGGCTTCGGTGGCTTCGAAATCGACGATTTCCATAACATCGCCTATCTCGTCTTCGGCATGGTCCACCGCGACCACCACGGCCGGGGCTTCGGTCGCCGACTGCTCGAGTTCCGCCTCGCCAAAACCGCCGCCGCCAAAAACGCTCCCCGGTACGTCACGGTTGATACCACCCCTCACATCGCTCCCTTCTTCGAGCACTGTGGTTTCGACCGCATAGCCTACTGGCCCGAAGGCTATCGCCACGGCTTCGACAAAGTCGACCTCCGCTACGATTTCCTATCGAATCCGGTGGTCGGTAAACGTTAGAAATGGCGTCGGGCTTGCCTTGGGCATGTGGCATCCCGCGCACCCCGCCGGTGCCTGTTTCGCGTGGCAGTTCTTGCACACCGCGTCCACATTCGCCTTCACCGGCTGATGCGGATCGTGGCAACTCACGCACGTCAGTTTCCCCGACCCGAAGCACTTACTCGCCTGTAACCCCACCGGAGCAAACCGTACGCTCATCGGGTCGTCGATCTCTGGCGTCGCCGAAGCCGCCGTCGGGTTGGGAGCCCTATGGCACCCCGCGCACAGCTCCACGCCCCGGCTCGCCTTCGCAGGATGATCCATCTTCGGGTCATGGCACGCCGCGCACTGCACCCCGGGCGTATCGCCCGTCCGATGGCACCCAAAACACCGAGCCGCATTCAGCTTCGATTGCACCACTCCCAACGCCGCCTCCCCGTCCACCGGCGTCGAAAACGAATGCCCCGGCGTCAAACTCAGCTTATTCGGTCCCGCGTACCAACTCACGCGATGCTCAACCCACTCCCCATTCACTTCCAGCACCGGTGTCTTCGCCTGGTGCCCGGCCCCGAACATCCACTGAATTACCGCCTCCACCCTCTGGCCTCCGTGGGTTATCGTCACGCCCTTGTCGGTATACGCGTATATCGCCCCGCCCTTCTCTCGCAGCGTCTTACCTGCAAAGCCAACCCCGTCATACGGGCGAAACGCCTGCGGATGCAGCCCGCCGAACTTGTCCTTATGACAAGGTGCGCACCCGAACGCTACTGCGACTCCGAAAACAAGTCCTGCTGCGTAGCGAGCTCCTTGGCCGAAAGCCGCTTTACTGCGGCGAACTCTCGCGCGGCCTCCGCCTTCCGTCCCAGCGCCTGGTAAATAGTCGCCAGCAGGTAGTGGGCCTCGCGGTAATCCCCATCCGCTCCAATCGCTCGTTCGAGACAAACCACCGCCTCCGGGTTCTTGTTCTTCTGCCACACCAGTTTAGCCAACTGGTAGTTCGCCCGTGCGTGTTTCGGCTTCCGCCGCAGCGCCTCCCGCAGAAGACGCTCAGCTTCGACCTTGTCCCGATTCGCCATCGCCAAAGCCGCGCCCAAGGTGAACATTCCCGGCACGCTTTCCGGCGCGGTCTCGAGCTCCGTCCGCCACTCGGCCAAGGCCTTGTCGACGTCCCTCTTCCGCCAATAAACCGCCCCCAGATGCAGCGCTAAGGTCGGTAGCTTCGGCTGTAAAGCCCGCGCTTGCAGGAAAGTCTCCAGCGCCTCGTCGAACCGTTCTTCGACCAGAAGCGCCTGCCCCATGGCCAACAGCAACTCCGGGCTCTTGGCCTGTTCCAGCAAAGGCACCAGAAGCTTCTGTGCCTCGGTCGAGCGGTTGCTCCGCAAATACGCTGTAGCCAGTCCTAGCGGAATTGTAGGGTCCGCGCTCGGCATAAGTCCTTCGAACGCCGTCCCTGCATCCAGGTAGCGTTCTAGCTCCAGCAGAGCAAGCGCCCGTAATTGCATCGTCTGCCGATGCCCGGCTTGCCCTTTCAGAAACGCGTCGAACTCTCCCACCGCCAGCGCCCATTGCTGCGTCTTGAAGTAGGCAAGCCCCAAATTCAAATGTAACGGCCCTAATGTCGGGCGCAGTTGCAGCGCCTTTCGGTATTGCACCACCGCCTCGCCGAACTCCTCCCGCCGACTGAGCACCGCCCCTAGATTGGCCAGCGCCTCGACGTGACCTGGATGCGTCTTCAAGTGCGTCCGATAGGCCTGTTCCGCCCCCGCTAGTTGCCCCCGTTGTAAGAGCTGATTGCCTTGCTCAAACAAGTCGGCTTGCGCCAGCAGCAGGGCAGGGAACAGAGCGAGGTAGCGCACTAGAGCACCGAAAAAATCTCGATCATCGGAATTGCGATCTCGCCTGCCGTCAACTCGCCATTCGCTGGAACTTCCTTCGGATATTCGCCCTTGGCGTAGCTCCAAGCTTGCCGCGACTCCGGGTCCACCACCCAGAAATACGGAACGCCCCAGTCATGGTAAGCCTCGCCCTTGGCCAGCGTCTCCCCCAGTCGATCCCCCGGAGAGAGGATCTCCACGCACAAATAAACGGCTGTTTCCGGGTAAGGATCCTGAATCGCGTCGCGCCGCTGCACCGCTATGTCGGGCACCAGGAACTTCCCCTCTCGCAGCCGAACCGTCTGCTCGGTCGCCGGCTCAAATCCGGTCGCTCGGTTCTGGAGCAACTGCCAAATCTGCCCCTGAATCCTGCCGTGCTTGCGTGTGCCCATAGCCTTCGGAACCATTACCCCATCGAAGTACTCACAATTCGGCTTTCCCCGATAAGCCAAATACTCCGCCTCCGAAACTAACGTCTCCTGCGTCGCCATGTCACAAGATTACCGCTTTTTCTTCCGCGCCATCAGCCGTTCCATCGCCTCTTCCCCCGCCTTCTTCGCCTCCGGAGTCAAAGGCTCCGGCGACTCGGCATACTCCCTTGCCGCCCCCGCCAGCCAAAACGCATACGCGCACGCCACAATCACGCTGAACACCCCAAACTGAATCGCCCCAATCTTTAATACCTTCAACGCAAAAAGCGCCACCAGCGCGTACGCCGGCCCCGCGCCCAACCCCAGCCACAGTAACTTAGCCTTTGGCGTCACAGCGATATCCACCCTCCCTCTTCCGCCGACCGAAAAACTCCGTCAATCACCCGCATATTCCCTACTGCCCTCTCCACCGGCACCGGCACCGTTTTCCCCTCCAACACCGCCCGCGAAAATTCGTCAAACTCCACCGTGTACTGGTCCAGCACCGGTAACTCCGCCGCCTCGCCGTTCAAGAAAATCCGGCACGGCTTGTCCGGCGGCGCGTTGAACGGAATCTCAATCTCAATATGCCCGGTCGTCCCGTAAAAATGCATCTTCTGATACGGAAACAATTGCGTCGAACAAGTGAACGTCGCCTGGCAACCTTCAAACTCCAAAACGGCGGTCGTCAATCGATCCGTCCCAAACGTAGGGTCGCGTTCAATCAACCCCAACACCCGCTTCGGCTCCCGCTCCGCCACAAACCGCGAAGTGAAAATCGGATAGCACCCGATGTCCATCAACGCTCCCCCACCAAAATCCGCTTTGTTCCGGATGTTGTTCGGGTCCATGTTCGTATAGCTAAAAAATCCCTGAATCGCCCGCAAGTCGCCGATCTTTCCGTCCCGCACCCATTGCCGCGCCAGCAACCACTGCGGATGCGTCGCCACCATGAACGCCTCGCCGATCTGCACTCCCGTCTCCTGCTGCACGGCCATCAACTGCTCGGCCTCGGCCACGGTCACCGATAGAGGCTTCTCACACAAAACGTGCTTGCCCGCCCGCGCTGCCGCGATCGCCCATTCCACGTGCAAATGGTTAGGCAGCGGTATGTACACCGCGTCAATCGAGGGGTCCGCCAGCATCGCCTCGTAGCTTTCGAAAACCCGAGCAATCCCCAGGGCCTTCGCCTTCTCCGGGTTCCGGCTCGCGATCGCCTCCAGTCGAGCGACTTCGCAACCCGCGAACGCCGGCAAAACCTTCGTCGAAAAGAATTTAGAGGTGCTGAGAACGCCCCAGCGCAGATGAGTAGCCACCTCAAAACTTTATCGCTTTTCGGAATTCGGCTGCATCAGTTTATTTATGCGTAATCTGGTCATCGTCTTGGGCGACCAACTCAACGACGACTCGGCTGCGTTTGACGGCTTTGACCGCAACAAAGATGCCGTTTGGATGGTTGAGGCTGCTGAGGAGTCAACTCACGTCTGGTCCCACAAAGCCCGGATTGCACTCTTCCTTTCGGCCATGCGGCATTTTGAACAGCGCCTCACCCAAAAGGGACACTGCGTTTTTTATCGCCGGCTCGACGATCTAACCAACTCCCACTCTCTCCGGAAAGAGCTCACAAAATCGGTCGCCCAGTTCCGCCCCGCTAAACTCATCCTCGTCGAACCGGGAGAGTACCGCGTCCTCGCTGAACTCAAAATCGCCGCCAAAAAGGCCGGCATTCCCCTTGAAATTCGCCCCGATCGTACTTTTTTCTGCCCCACGGAAGACTTCCAATCTTGGGCGGCAGACCGCAAACAACTCCGCATGGAGTTTTTTTACAGGGAAATGCGGCGGAAACACAAAGTACTCCTGGATGGCAAAGAGCCGCTCGGCGGACGTTGGAACTTCGACGCCGAAAATCGCGGCAGCCTCCCCAAAGGCGGCCCCGGCGAGCTAAGAGCCCCGCTTCCATTCGAACGCGACCGCACCACCAAATTCGTCCTCGATCTCGTCGAATTCCGCTTCACCCGCCACCCCGGCTCGCTCGATAACTTTGATTGGCCTGTCACTCCGGAACAAGCCGAGGCCGCCCTCGCCGACTTCATCGAACACCGTCTTCCGCACTTCGGCGAGTTCCAGGATGCCATGTGGACCGCCGAACCCTGGCTGTACCATTCTCGACTATCCGCCGCGATGAACCTCAAGCTCCTTAACCCTCGGCAGGTAGTCGCCGCGGCGGAAGCCGCTTATCACGCCGGCAAGGTGACTTTACCGCAAGCCGAAGGCTTCATCCGCCAGATCATCGGTTGGCGGGAATATGTCCGCGGCATCTACTGGCAATACATGCCCGAGTACGTTGACCGCAACGAAATGGGCGCTACCCAACCCCTGCCCAAGTGGTTCTGGACCGGTAAAACGGAGATGAACTGCTTGAAGCATACCCTCCGCCAAACCCTCGACTACGGCTACGCGCACCACATCCAGCGCCTGATGGTCACCGGCCTCTACTGTCTCCTTGCCGGCATCGACCCGAAGCAAGTCCACGAATGGTATCTCGCCGTCTACGTGGACGCCGTCGAGTGGGTTGAACTCCCGAACACCCTCGGCATGAGTCAATACGCTGACGGCGGTATCATGGCATCCAAGCCTTATGTGGCCACCGGCAAGTACATCGATAGGATGTCGAACTACTGCTCCGGCTGCCGCTTCGACCCCGCCCAACGCGAAGGCGACACCGCCTGCCCCTTCACCACTATGTACTGGCAGTATCTGGAAAAGCATCGGGAAAAGCTGGCGAAAAACCCTCGCATGCTCCTCCAGATTAAGAATCTGAACCGCCAGCAGCCCACCGTCAATACAGAGGAAGTACTGTGACCTATCTCATCTTCGGCGCCACCGGCGGTGTCGGCTCCGCCCTCGCGCACACCCTCCTCGCCCGCGGCCATCGCGTTATCGCTAGCGGCCGCGACCCCCAAAAACTCGCACTACTTTCGAGCGCCCTCGGGACCCCGCCCCTGCTCGCCGACGCTACCTCCTCTGCCGAGGTAGCTGAAGTCTTCGCTGCCGCCGGTGCCGTCGACGGCGTCGCCAATTGTGTCGGCTCCCTCCTTCTGAAACCTGCTCACATTACTACCGACGACGAATGGGCAGCCGTCCTTCGAACCAACCTCGATTCGGCCTTTTACGTCCTTCGTGGGGCCGCCAAAGCCATGCTGGCCACCGGTGGTTCTGTCGTCCTCGTCTCTTCCGCCGCCGGCCGCGTTGGCCTGCAGAACCACGAAGCCATAGCCGCCGCCAAAGCCGGCATCATCGGCCTTACCGTCTCCGCCGCCGCCACCTACGGCCCCCGCAATCTCCGTGTCAACTGCGTGGCCCCCGGCCTCACTGCAACTCCCCTCACCGCCCGAATCACCTCCAACGAAGCCGCCGCCAAAGCGTCCACCGCCATGCACGCTCTCGGTCGCCTCGGCGCGGCCCAGGATGTCGCGAACATGATTGCCTTCCTTCTCGACCCCGCCAACTCCTGGATCACCGGCCAGACCTTCGGCGTCGACGGCGGCCTCGGGACCGTCCGCAGCAAAGGATAAAAAATGCGAATTCTCCTCTACAGCGGCAAAGGGGGTGTCGGAAAGACATCCGTAGCTGCCGCCACGGGCCTCCACCTCGCCAAACTGGGCTATAAGACCCTGGTTATGAGCGTCGATCCCGCCCATTCCCTCGCCGACTCCTTCGCCCTCAAAACCTCCCTCTTCGACGCCCGCACCGCCGACCCCTACTCCGTCCGTCCCAACCTCGACGTCCAAGAAGTCAACATTCAAATCGAAATTAAGCGCCACTGGCGCCAGGTTTCCACCTACATCACCAGCCTCCTCCGCACCTCCGGCCTCGGCGACGTGGAAGCCGAAGAAATGGCCATCCTCCCCGGCATGGAAGAACTCTCCGCCATGATGTACGTCAACCAGTACCGTCGCGAAACGACCTACGACGTCATCGTCCTCGATTGCGCTCCCACCGCCGAAAGTCTCCGCTTCGTCGCCATGCCCACCACCCTCGACTGGTACATGAAGCACGTCTTCACCGTTGAACGAAACGTCCTCAAAGCCATTCGCCCCATCGCCAATCGCCTCTCCCCCGTCGAACTCCCCTCCGATTCGTATTTCGCCAACGTCCTCGAACTCTTCGGCCGCATCCAAGGAATCGAAAACGTGCTCGAAGATCCGCAAACCACCTCCGTCCGCCTCGTCACCAACGCCGAACGCATGGTCATGCGGGAAACCCAGCGAGCCTTCGTATACTTCTCCCTCCATGGCCTCATCGTCGATAACATCATCGTCAACCGTGTCCTCCCCGCCGAAGCCGACGGCTTCTTCAAAGCCTGGCGCGAAGCGCAAACCGGCATCATCGGGGAAATGAATTCCTACTTCGATCCCATCCCCTTGCGGTTCGCTCCCCTCTTCAACGAAGAAGTAATGGGCATCGAGAGCCTGGAACGGCTCGCCGAAGTGCTCTATAGCACTGCCGAGGATCCCGCGCTCGTCACTCGCGAAGAGCGTCCCTACGCCTTCGGTAAGAACGAAGTCCGCCTCCTCCTCCCCTTCGCCATTAAAGGCGAGGTCGGTCTGTTCAAGAAGGGGGACGAACTCGTCGTCGAAATCGGTACTCTCCGCCGCCACGTCGGACTGCCCACGTCTATGGCCGCTCTCCAACCCGCTCGTGCCCGCCTCGAAGATCGTACACTCGTGGTGGAGATGCGTCCCCTTGCGTGATCGCCTAGCCTTCGTCCACGGTACCCTCATCACCGATTCCGGCCCCATCGCCGACTCGCTCCTGCTCACCGAAGGCAGCCGCATAACCTACGCCGGCCCCTGGGCCGACCTCCCGCCGGACTCCACCCTCATCGATGCCACCGGCCTCGTCGTCTCCCCCGGCTTCATCGATATCCACGTCCACGGCGCCGCCGGCTCCGACTTTATGGACGCGACTCCGGAAGACCTCCACCGCGTGTTCGCCCACCACGCCCGTCACGGTGTCACCGCCCTTTGTCCCACCACCGCCACCGCCTCCCACCCCGAAATCGTCGCCTGCCTCGAAGAAATTAACGCCTACCGCTCCGGCCCTCACACCACTGCCCGCGCCCTCGGCGCTCACATCGAAGGGCCCTATCTCTGCCAGACCAAACGCGGCTGCCATCTTCCGGAATTCGTCCGTCCTCCCGTCGAAGCCGAGTGGCGCGAACTCCTCGAACATGGCCCCCTCGCCACCATGACTCTCGCCCCGGAACTCCCCGGCGCCAGGCCCCTCATTGAAGCGCTCCGCCGCCAAGGTATTATCCCGAGCGTAGGCCACAGTGAGGCCCTCTATCATGAAATCGTCGAAGCCCTCGACTGGGGCGCCTCCCACGCCACCCATCTCTACTGCGCCATGACCGACGCCATGAATAACCGCTGGCGCGGCACCCCCAACCCCCGCTCGGCCGGCATCGTCGAAGCCGTTTATCTCGAAGAGCGCCTTTCGAGCGAACTTATCACCGATGGCAAGCACCTCTCCCGCGAAATGATGATCCTCGCCTACCGCAACAAAGGCTACGAAAAGCTCGCTATCATCTCCGATGCCATGCGCGCCACCGGCATGCCCGATGGCGAATACACCTTCGGCCCCCGCCACGGCATGGTCGCCGTCGTTAAGGATCGCGAAGCCCGCATTCCCGACGGCACCGCCCTCGCCTCCAGCGTCTTTGCCATGGACGAAATGGTCCGCATCTTTCGCCAAGCCACCGGCGTCCCCCTCTGGCAAGCCATTCGCATGGCCACTCTCACCCCCGCCGAAATCCTCGGCGTCGATGACGAACTCGGCAGCCTCCGCCCCGGCAAAGCCGCCGATATCATTCTCCTGGACGACTCCTGCCAAGTCCACGGAACCTGGATCGCGGGCCAGAAGGTAAACTAGATCTATGACCGACGAAAAGCCCAATTCGCATTCTTGCGGCTGTACCGCCGAAGCCGTCCAGAATCATTTCCGTACCGCCGGCGTCGAGTTCCTCAAAGGCCTCCGCCTCCTCCTCGATACCTCCATTCAGGAACTGGAGCCCAAGCCGAAAACCGGCTCCAAAATCACGGTCGAATAAGGCACAATAGGAGCTTCATGGATCCCACGAAGCTCCGCAGCTACTCCTGGTTCAACGGCAAGGAGTATTACAACTTTTCCCGGCGCGCCAACATCCGCGCCCTTGGCATCTCCCGCCAAGCCTTCCACGGCAAACCTGTAGTCGGCATCTGCAATTCGTTCAGCGAACTGAACAATTGCAACGCTCACTTGCGCCTTGTCGCCGACGCCGTCAAAAGGGGCGTCTGGGCCGCCGGCGGTTTCCCCCTCGAATTCCCCGTCATCTCCCTCGGCGAGCAGTACATGAAGCCGACCACCATGCTCTTCCGCAACCTCATGGCCATGGATGTCGAAGAGTCCGTCCGCGCCAACCCCGTCGACGGCGTCGTCATGCTCTGCGGCTGCGACAAAACCACCCCCGCCATGCTCATGGGCGCTGCCTCCGCCAACGTCCCGTCTCTTATCTTCACCGGCGGCCCCACCCTCTCCGGCAACTACAAAGGCAAAATCATCGGCCAAGGCACCGACGGCCGCAAAATCTTCGATCTCTTCCGCACCGGCAACGTCTCCCCGGAAGAGCTCGAAGAGATTGAAGGCTGCATGGTTCGCTCCTCCGGCCATTGCACGGTCATGGGCACGGCCTCGACAATGGCCATCATCGCCGAAGCCCTCGGCATGTCCCTTCCCGGGTCCGCCGCCATTCCCGCTCCGGACTCACGCCGACTTGCCCTCGCCGAAATGGCTGGTCGCCGCATGGTGGAAATGATCGCCGAAGGCCTCACCCCTTCCCGCGTCATGACGAAAGAAGCCTTTGAAAACGCGATCGCCGTCGACATGGCCATCGGCGGCTCCACCAATGCTGTCGTACACCTCCTCGCCATCGCCGGCCGCACCCCCCACAAACTCGTCCTCCAGGATTTCGACACCATCTCCCGCCGTACTCCTTTCCTCGTCAACGTCCGCCCCTCCGGCGAATACATGATGGAGGACTTCTTCTATGCCGGCGGCGTACCCGCCGTCATGCGGGAACTCCTTCCGAATCTCCACGGTGATGCCCTCACGGTCAACGGCAGAACCATTGCCGAAAACGTGGCCACCGCCCCTAACCACAACACCGAAGTCATCCGTCTCGCCTCCAACCCCATCTACGCCGGAGGCGGCACGGTGATTCTCCGCGGCAACCTCTCCCCCAACGGAGCTGTCTTCAAGCAGACTGCTGCCTCGCCCCATCTCTGCTCGCATACAGGCCCGGCTTTCGTCTTCGAGTCCTACCAGGAAATGCACGATTCCATCGATTCGATGGACCTCCCCGTGGACGCCGACACCATCCTGGTCATGAAGGGTGGCGGCCCGCACGGCGCTCCCGGCTTCCCCGAATGGGGTCACATCCCGATGCCCAAAGTTCTTCTGGAAAAGGGCGTTTCCGACTGCGTCCGCATCTCCGACGCCCGCATGTCCGGCACCTCCTTCGGCACCGTCGTGCTCCACGTCTCCCCCGAATCCGGTATTGGCGGTCCGCTCGCCATCGTTCAAACCGGCGACCTCATCACCCTTGACGTCTCCACCCGCCGGCTCCATCTTCATCTCTCGGATGAAGAGATCGCCGCCCGACTCAGCACCTGGAAACCTGCCCCGCCGCACTACACCCGAGGTTACGGCAAGCTCTTCCTGAACCACGTCACCCAGGCCCACCTCGGCTGCGACTTCGACTTCCTTCAAGCCGAATGAAAGCCCGTGCCGCGACCCTGTGCGCCATCCTGATCTGGCTCCTTTGGGTCGTGAACAAAGGAGCCTACAAAGGCTATTTCTCCGGCGATGAACTCGACCTCTTCGCCTGGATGCGCTACACCAACGCCGACACGTTCTTCTGGGGTTTCTTCACCCCCCAGTTCTACAGCACCAACTTCCGTCCTCTTGGCCATCTCCTCTTTTGGGGCCTCTATCAAACCGTTGGACTGAACTACCCCTGGTTTCTCGCGACCGTCCAACTCCTCCACGTCGTCAATCTAGCGCTGCTCTGGCGTCTCCTCCCCGGCTCCTGGCCCGCCCGCGTCTGTGGTCTCGCCCTCTTCGCCTTCCACATTGCCTGCTTCGACGACTACTGGAAGTCGATGACCCTCTTCGACGTACTCTGCACTACTTTCTGTCTCGCGGCCCTCGTCGCCTGGGCCCGTCAGCGTCCCTGGTGGGCGCTTCTTCTCTTTTGGTGCGCCTATAAGTCGAAGGAACTTGCCATCGGTCTCCCTGTCATTCTGCTTGCTTATGAATACTGGCTAGGAGAAAAACGTTGGCGGCAACTCACCTCTTTCTTCGCTATTTCGTTCTTATTCGGCCTTCAAGCGGTCTTCGCGCAGGGCGGTCAACAGAACGCCTACGGCCTCCGTCTCACCCCGGCCCTCCTCCTGCAGGCGACAGATTTTTACGCCTCTCAAATCCTGATCCTGCCCCATCTCGGTTTCGCCCTTCTCCTCATTCCCCTCTTCACGAAGGATCGCCGCATCTGGTGGGGTCTGGCCACCTTCCTCATCTTTCTCGCTCCAATGTTCCTGGTCCCTAACCGCCTGCTGAGTTCCTTCCTCTATCTCCCGTTGGCTGGGCTGGCCTATGCTTTTGCCGCCCTCGCTGATCGTACGAATTGGCGCTACGCCGCGACCCTCCTTCTGGTGTGGCTCCCCCTGAACTACGCCCTCCTCCCGCCCCTGCGCTCCACTCTCATCGCCGAAGCCAACGAAACCAAGACGTATCTCTCTTCCGTATTGGCCCTAGCCAAGCGCCAGCCAGAACTCCGCACTTTCTTGATTGATGGCCAGCCAAGCCATCTCCAGTCCTGGGGCGTCACGGGTGCTCTCCGCTTGGCTTTTGACTCCAACGAAATCGAGACACTTTCCGTGGACGCACACCCTGCCTCTCAAACCGCTCTGGCTCTCCTGAGTTGGGACCGTCCCGCCCAGCGGCTCTACACGCTCTCTCGCATTGGCGAGCAGCAGGACGCGGCTTGGATTGAAATGACGCGCCTGACGCCGGTGTGGCAACTGGAGAAGGGCTGGTACGGCCGGGATTCCAGTTTCCGGTGGACCGAACCTTACGCCAGTGCCCGTCTCTGGCGTCCTGCGGACGCGAAGTCGTTCCAAATTGAGGTCAACATTGGCGTCCCTTACCTTAAAGAGATCGGGCAGGTGACGCTAGAGACCAAACTGAACGGCGAAGTGCTAGGTCGCGAGATTTTTGCGAAGCCTGGCTGGCGGACGCTGAGTTACCCCCTTTCTGCCGGACCGGCTGCCCGTGCCCACGTCGAATTCCTGGTCTCGCCTCCGTTCCGACCTTCGAACGGCGACCCTAGAAGGCTAGGCATTCCTATCGGGGCCTTCGGCTTCCGTTAGCCCTTTGCGCCTCATCAAAGTGGCGGCGGAGTTGGCGGATTCGTTTCCGAGAGCCAGCGTGAGCATGGGTGTGTTTGACGCGAACCGGGAAATTCCCCTTCGGTCCGTATGTTCGAAAAGATGGTTGTCGCCGAGAACGATTACTATCGAGTTTGCACAGAATTGGGAAACGATGCTCTCTTCTCTGCTTGCAGGTAAACTAGGAACCATGCAGCGTTTCTTCGTCTCCCTCGTGTTTCTTCCCGTACTCCTCCTCGCTGACGGCGCCTCCGGCCTCTCCTGGAAAACCCCGGCCGCCTGGAAAGCTCTACCGGAACGCCCAATGCGTGCGGCTACCTATTCCGTGCCCGGCATTCCCGAAGCTGGCGAATGCGCCGTCTTCTACTTCGGCCCCGGCCAGGGCGGCGGCGTCGAAGCCAATATTACTCGTTGGGAAGGGCAATTCCCCACCAAATCCGGCCCCACCAAGAAAACAGCCGGAACCGTCGCCGGGCACAAAATCACTTATCTGGATCTCTCCGGCACCTACGCCTGGTCCCCGTCCCCCATGTCCCCCGACAAGGTCATGAAATCCGATTACCGAATGCTCGGCGCCATCGTCGAAGCCCCCCAAGGCTCGGTCTTCTTCAAGTTCACCGGGCCCGCTAAAGTCGTCGCCGCGCAGGAAGCGGCGTTTAAATCCATGATCCAGGGAATTACCAAATGACCTCTCGCCGCCTCTTCCTGGCCTCGGTCTCTTCCGCCCTCACTGCTCATGCCGCCGAATGGCCTCAATGGCGCGGCCTCGCTCGCGACGGCAAGTCGGCCGAATCCGGTCTCCTTAAACAGTGGCCCGCCGCCGGACCTAAAGTCGTCTGGACCGCCACCGGTCTCGGCGAAGGCTACTCTTCTTATTCGATCGCCGCCGGCAAGCTCTACACCCAAGGCCAACAAGGGAAAACCGAATACGTCATCGCCCTCGACGCCAACACCGGCAAAAAACTCTGGCAAACCCCCGCCGGTGGCAGCTATAACGAAAGCCGCGGCAATGGCCCCCGCGGGACCCCTACTATCGATGGCCAAATGCTATATAGTATGTCCGCCGACGGCACTCTCTCCGTCCTCAATAAAGCCGACGGCAAAAAACAGTGGGACCTCAACGTCGTCGACAAGTTCGGCGCCCACGTCATCCACTGGGGGATGAGCGAATCGCCTCTCATCGATGGCCCTCAAGTCATCGTCCAGCCCGGCGGCCGCGGTGCCTCGGTCGTTGCACTCGACAAAACCAACGGCAAGATTATCTGGAAGTCCGGCAGCGACTCCGCCGGCTACGCCTCCGCAATTGCCTTCGATTTTGGCGGCATCCGAAATATTGTCACCTTCACCGGCGAAGGCATCGTGGGTTTCAACGGTTCCACCGGCGAACAACTCTGGCGCTACGATAAAGTCTCCAACCGCACCGCCAACATCGCCACCCCGCTGTTTACGAACGGCCATCTATTCGTCAGTTCCGACTACGGCACCGGCTGCGCCCTGCTCAAACTAACCGCCGCTGCTGGCAAGGTCAAAGCCGATGAGGTCTACTTTAACCGCGACATGCGGAATCACTACTGTTCCAGCGTCCTCGTTGGCGAGCATGTATACGGCTTTTCCTCGAACGTACTTACGTGCATGAAGCTGATGACCGGCGAAGTCGCCTGGCGGGACCGCAGCGTTGGCAAAGGTCAACTCATCTTTGCCGATGGCATGCTTTATCTGCAAGGCGAAGGAGGCGTCCTCGCCCTCGCCGAAGCCACCCCGGCCGCTTACAAAGAAACCGCCCGGCACACCATCGGTCGCGGCGACTACCCCGTCTGGACCCTTCCGGTCATCTCCGACCGCCGCCTTTTCGTCCGTGACCAGGACAAGCTAACCTGTTTCGCCCTCGTCTAGGGATAGTCGACGCTTACCAAAAAGAGCCCTCGACCCGGCACGGTGTTTCCCACCCGTGCCCGGTTCGGCTTTTCGAGCAACTCCACCAATCCCGCCCCTGTCAGGTTCCCGCGGCCGACTTCAATCAGGGTTCCCACCAAGTTCCGCACCATGTGCTTCAAGAATCCGCTCCCATGCACCCGATAAACCAGCAGTTCGCCTTCCTCGATTAATTCCGACCTAAAGATTCGTCGCACCTTTGATCGTCCCAGCGCGTCTTTCTCATCCGCCGCCGCGAACGTCGAAAAGTCGTGCTCTCCGCACAGCAATGGTGCCGCCGCCCGCATCGCCGCCACGTCAAGCGGAAACGGATGATGGTGCACGTACCGCGCCAAAAACGGAGGGCATAGCTCCTCGCGCCATATCCGATACTCGTAGTGCTTCCCTCGCGCCGAAAAACGGGGATGAAATTCCAGCGGTACAGTCTCCGCTCGTACGATCCGAACCGCTGCCGGCAGCAATCGGTTCAACGCCCGCTGCAAATTCTCCACCGGAATCCGGTTCGTTGTCGTAAATGCCGCCACCTGCGCCAGCGCATGCACGCCCGCGTCCGTGCGCCCACTTCCCTGAATCGACACTGCTGCCTTCGTCGCTTTCCGTAATGCCGACTCAATCAGACCCTGAATCGTCTCCTGTCCGGGCTGCACCTGCCAACCCGCGTACTCGCTCCCGTCGTAAGCAATCGTCAGCCGAATGCGTCGTAATTCAGGCGACATTCCGCGAACCCGGCTTCGTCACCGGCAAACCCTGTTTACACAAAGGACAGTTTTCCGGTCCATACGCCGTTACCTGCAACGTCGCCAACGCAATCCGCTTCACTCCCAGGTCTACCTGCCCTCCGCTCCGGTCGATAATCGATCCCGCCGCCAGAACCTCCACGCCGCCATCCACGAGAATTTCGATCACTTCCCGTAAACTTCCTCCCGTCGTGATCACGTCTTCCACCACCACCGCCGTCTCCCCTTTCACAATTCCAAACCCCCGCCGTAACGACATTTGCCCAGTTGAGTCCCGCTCAGTAAACAAAAAACGAGCCCCCATCGCCCGGGCCACCTCATGGCCAATGATCAATCCACCAATTGCTGGACTGACTACAATGTCGACCTTTCGTCCGCCGGTCAGCTTCCCAAACTCCCTCCCGAGCCCGACCCCAAAGTCGAAAGCGTGTGTCGGATATTGCAGAACCTTCGCACACTGTAAATATTCTGGGCTATGTAGTCCACTCGTCAACCGAAAGTGGCCCTTCAGATAGGCACCCGTCGCTTCAAAAATAGCCAAAACTGGATCAGACATTCTCGAACAGAATAGCAGCACCGGAGCTCCATTCCCAAGCGTCCCAATATCGAACATAGAAGATCGATAAGTCTTGCGTTAACATATAGATATTTCCTGGAACAACGGCCCCGTAGTGTTCGTCTCTCCCAGTACCCCCATTACGAAACTCATGATTTCAATCAGACGTCCGATCAGCCTCTTCTGCGCCCTGCTTATCGTAAGCCCGGCGGCCCTCCCGCAACAGTCGAAACAATCCGGCTCGTCCTCCGGAAACTGGTGGCAAGGGCGCCTCACCGAGCCGTACTCCTGGCGCGACGTCGCCCCCATTAATGTGAGCAACTCGAATCGGTTAGATCAGTTGCTACGCGCGGGCAAGCTCTACCTCTCCCTTCAGGATGTGATTGCCCTAGCCCTTGAGAACAATCTCGACATCGAGCTCCAGCGCTATGGACCGAAAATCTCCCAGGCGGACTTCGATCGCGCCAATTCAGGCGGTGCCGTCCGCGCCGCTCAAAATAATATCAATACCGGCTCCACCGGCGGTGGCAGCCAACTTGTCAGCGGTATCCAAAGTTCCAGCCAAGGTGTCGGCACTGTGACTACAGGTTCTGGACTCAACGTCCAAAACCTCGACCCCGTATTCACCTCGACGATGCAGTATTCGAAACAAACCCAGCCCCAAACCACCCTGTTTAACACCGGTACCAGTTCGCTGATATCGCAACGTACGAACTCTCAGTTCGGCATTAGCAAAGCCTTCCTCACCGGTACCAGCGTCAGCATGGGCTTCAATAACTTCTTCTCCGATCAAAACTCCGGTCGTCTCGACTTCAACCCATCTAAGACTGTAAACGGCAATATTCAGGTCCAGCAGCGTCTCCTGCAAGGCTTTGGCTTCGCCGTTAACAACCGGAACATCCGCATCGCCCGGAACAACCTCAAAGTTTCTGAGCTCGTCTTCAAACAGCAGGTTATTGCTACAGTCGCCAGCGTCATTGGCCTCTACTGGGATCTCGTAGCGGCGAATGAAGATGTCGTCGTCAAGCGGCAAGCACTCGCTTTGAACCAAAAGCTCTACGACGACAACAAGAAACAGGTCGAAATCGGAACCCTGGCCCCGATCGAGATCATCCGCGCAGAAGCCGAAGTCGCTCGCAGCCAGCAAGAATTGACGATCTCTGAAACGAACCTCCTCCAGCAGGAAACTGTATTGAAAAACGCCCTCTCTCGCACAGGCGTTGCCAATCCAGCCCTCGCCGATTCCCGCGTCATCGCAACCGACAAAATCCGTATTCCCGAAAACGAACCCGTCCAACCAATTCAGGACCTAGTGAATAGGGCAATGGACTTCCGCCCCGAGGTCGAGCAGTCCCGCATCAATATCGAGAGCTCGAAAATTGGACTCCTCGGTACTAAGAACGCTCTGAAGCCGACCTTGGACGCCTTCGGTACCTTCCAGAATAATGGCCTATCCGGTACTCTGAACCAATTGCCAGTGCCCCCCGTTCCAGGTGCCACAAACATCAACCCCATAACCCGCAACCCCGCCGCCGTCGATGGCTATTTCCTCGGCGGTTACGGCACCGCCCTGTCTCAAGTGTTCCGGCGGAACTTCCCCGACTACTCTTTCGGTGTCACTCTCAACATTCCGCTCCGCAACCGTGGCGCCCAAGCTGATATGCTCCGCGAACAACTCGCAGTCCGGCAGAGCGAGGTTCGACTCCAGCAGCAGTTGAATCAAGTCCGCGTCGACGTCCAAAACGCGGTCATCAGCCTCCAGCAGGCGCGCGCTCGCCATCAAACCTCGGTCAAGAACCGCGTCCTCCAGGAACAAACTCTCGACGCGGAACAGAAGAAGTACGGCCTCGGCGCCTCTACGATTTTCTTTGTCATCCAGGCCCAGCGAGACCTTACCTCCGCTCAGGCCAATGAGGTGGCAGCCCTCAGCGCCTACGCCCGCTCCCGCAATGACCTGGAACGCGCCACCGGCCAGACCCTCGTCGCCAACAGTATCGAAATGGAAGAGGCTCTCAAAGGCTCCGTCTCAAAGGCTCCAAGCACCCTCCCTGGCGTTCAGTAGGCGTACGTGTCAATTTGGGATTCCCGAATTGACACACCTTCCCAATTTTGCACGGTTCTAGTTGTACTGCAGGGCAAAATTTTCCCACGTCTCTTGGCCTGAGGCGGTCGAAAGAGGTTGTTTTTGCATTTACGGGCGATTGGCCACTGGTTTGCTCTAGTTATTGCTGTGATGAAACCAGCCAAGGCTCAGGCGAAGATGGTTGTTCCTGCCTTTCCCCCCCAAGTTCGGCCCTCCAAACGCAGTTACCTCCTTATTGCCTCAACTACCCCTGCCCAACCGATTCGCCCGAGCCTTTAGCCTGGGGTTGTCAACGGAACACACGCGGTTCCGATCGTGTACCCTCCCGTTGTAACCTTTACAGCCCGCCTTTGTACATTTCCAAAGGCGGGCTGTTTTTTGTGGTGCGCCGAGCATGTTCGACAGCTTGGGGGTGGAAGTCCCCTTGACAACCTGATGGAGGTGACGTCATAGCGGAGCGCAAGGGGGGGCGTCATCGCGAGGTGGGGTCCGGAGGAAGGGTGGAGCAAACGTACGAGCCGATGTACGAGAACCGGATCCGAGGCATACGGGGCCGGGCGAGAGGGCAAGTTACCGCGAAGCCCATATCCATCAAGGGCACTGGTTGTAAATTCGGCGGTTGCGTGCGGAAGGAGGTCGAACTTACCTCGGGAGTGCTGCTGTTGGTCGTGGAATCACGACTTAGGATCGAACAATCGGTCCTGGACGCGGCACGGCATCGCGACCACGGCGTAATGCTGGAGTAGGTCGCGGTAGAGCGGGTTGATCGCCGGGTCGTAGATGTCGGGCTTGAGTACGCCCTCGCCCAGGTTGTCGAGCACGACGATGTGCGGCGTGCCCCCGAGCCGGCGAAACGCCTCCTGGTGTAACTCGCACCAGATGCGCGTGCTCGATTGAAAGGTGAGCAGGCGGACGCACTTCCGGCTGAAGCCGAGCGTCAACACGAACAAACGGGTTCGTCGATGCTTGCCCGTAGCTGGGTCGTAGACCATCGGACCGGTGCCATAGTCGACCTGCGCTTCTTCGCCAGGCGCCGTTTCGATGATCGCGCAGGCTTCCAGTGCGGGCTGGCCGCGCACTTTGCGGACGAAGCGCTTGACGCTCTCGTAGGCACCCGTGAAGCCGTGCTGGTCGACCAGCGTTTGCCAGATCGACATGGCGTTGCGGCCCCGCGCGATCGCTGCTTCGATCTGCTCGCGATGCGGTTCGCAGGCGCTCTCGGTGAGGGGCGTTTCCGGCTCGGGGTCGGTGGTCACCTCGGAGTTGGCGATGGCCGGTTTTGGTGATTCCGCCGTCGGGGAGTCGGTGGTCACCTCCATGGCCGGTTTTGGTTTCCGGCCCCATCTGCCCGGCAGGCGTACTGCTACGCCAGCGGCTTTGAGGTAGCTCGCCGCTGTTTCCCGACGGATCCCGGTCGCCGCCTGGATCTGCCGCAACGACCAACCCAATTGCCCCAAAGCGAGGACTTGTTTCTGCTTCTCTTCGTTCAAGACATTGCTCACTTACGGAGCCTAGCGCCCCGCCCGTTTCAACGTCCCACTCGCTATTCCCTATGGCCGGTTTTCAGGTGACCATCCATGGCCGGTTTTGGGTGACCGCCGAGGGGAACGGTGATCGCCATTACCTCGGAATCGTGATCGGCATTAGCTCGGAATCATGATCGGATTGTCGTCGGAACGCTGATCGGATTCGCTCGGAATACGCATGGCGTCGATAATGGTCGAGGGAATGGACGGCGATGCCGAGGCTGGCGGCGTAGGCAGCCCGAGATTGGCCGCTGATGGCGAATTTCTGGGCGAACTCAAGAAGTTCCTGACGGGTGCGGCGGGGCTGTTTCACTCTTATAGGTCAGCACAAGGCCAGGGAGTATGGAACGCTGGGGTTAGTCGTTCGGATACCGACCAAGGCTGGTCTAACCGCCGGACGGAGGCCTCCGACGACGATCAGCGCCGAGTCCTTCGTCTTGTGAAACCCAGCCATCTGCTGATCGACGCTCGCTTGCAGGGCCCCACTCTCAAGGTACAGGATTTGTTAGCTCTCGAAGAAGGAGACGTGCTTGCTTTTGACTTCTCTACTGAGAAATCTTTGAATCTCCTCGTCAATGGCCGGCTAAAGTTTCAAGGGCAAGTTGCCGCCCAAGGCAAGAAAAAAGCCTTCCTCATCAGGTCGCCGTATATCCCTTCGGAATAGCTGCGTTCGCCGTAATCAGCCGAGCATTGCGGTTGAATGAAATGTATTGAAACGCCCAGTGAATGATCACCTGCAGTCGATTCTGAAACCCCACCAGAAACATCAGATGGATGAATAGCCAGAGGATCCACGCGATTGAACCGGTAGCGTGGAATCGGCCAAAGTCCGCGATTGCCGAGCGCCGGCCAATCGTCGCCAAGTTCCCCTTATCCTTATAACGGAACGGCTCCGTGGTTCGATTGGCCAGTCGATTCAAAATCAACTTCGCCACGTAAGGCCCCTGCTGCATCGCCACCGGGGCCACGCCAGGAAGCATGTTGCCATCAGGTCCGGCAAATCCCGCCATGTCCCCTAATGCGAACACGTTCGGGAAGCCCTCTAACGAGCAATCCCCGGTTACGGGCACTCTGCCTGCCCGATCGGCCGACAGACCTGCCGCTTGCGCTAAGGACGCCGCTAAGGGCGAACCCTTCACGCCCGCCGCCCAGATTACTGTCTTGCTGGCAATCTGCTCCTGTCCTTCCTTGTCCTTGAACTTGATCGTTACGCCGTTTTCATCCACCGCTGTTACATACCGCTTGTTTAAACACCGCACCCCCAATCGCAACAGCGCCTTCTCGGCCGCTTCCCCCAAATCCAGGGGAAAATTACTCAAAATCCTCTCTCCCGCATCCAGCAGTAAAATTCGCGATTCCTCTGGACGGCAAGTCCGAAAATCTTCCTTCAAGCTATCGTTAGCAATCTCGCCCAGTGCACCCGCCAACTCCACCCCGGTCGGTCCTCCGCCAACGACTACAAATGTCAACCAAGCCCGGCGTTTATCCACGTCCGTCTCTCGCTCAGCGCACTCAAAAGCCCACAAAATCTTCCGTCGGATCGCCGTCGCGTCCTCGATCGTCTTCAATCCGGGTGCCAAGGGTTCCCATTGCTCGTTCCCAAAGTAATGATGCCGCGCCCCCGCCGCAACTATCAGCGAATCAAAATGCATCTCGCCGTCCGACAACAAAACTTTCTTCCCCGCCAGATCGAATCCGGTCACCTCCGCCAGTTCGGTCCGAATATTTTTATGTCTCCGGAGTACCGCACGGATCGGCGCGCAAATGTCCGCGGGCGAAAGCCCACCGGTTGCAACTTGGTAGAGCAAGGGTTGAAAAAGGTGGAAGTTTCGCCGATCGATGAGCGTCACCTGCACATCCCGGTCTGCGAGAGCCTTTGCGGCTGCCAGGCCCGCAAATCCTCCGCCTACGATCACTACGTGGTGTTGCGCCATATCCCTTACGATAGCAAGAGTGATGGAGTTTGCATTCCGTAACGAGGGCATCTACCTGTCCCAAATCGACCTCTGGCTCGACCCGCGCATCCCGGTCGACCACGCGTGGCTTTCCCATGCTCACAGCGACCACGCCCGAGGCCTGCATGAAACCGTCATCGGGACTCGGATTACGCTTGGCATCTACCGGCATCGATGGCCCCTACCCGCCGGTCGTCCGCAGCAGGTCCTCCCTCTCGACCCTAACGAATCGCTCGAATGGCGAGGCGCCCGTCTCACCCCTCTCCGCGCCGCCCACATCCTCGGTGCCGCTCAACTTCTGATTGAATACGAGGGTGAACGCATCGTCTACACGGGCGATATCAAACTGCGCACCCCAATTTGCGGATGGCCTACCGAACTCGTCCCTTGCGACCGCCTCATCATCGAATCCACCTTTGGCCTTCCCATCTACCAGTTCCTCGACGCCGGCGCCGCCCGCGCCCGCATCGTTCTTTTCGCCCAGGAGAGCCTCGCCGCCGGACTCACTCCGGTCTTCCTCGGCTACGGACTCGGTCGCGGCCAGGAAATTGTCCACACTCTCACCCAGGCCGGTCTGCCCTGTTCCGTCCATGGAGCCATCGCCGGTCTGATTCCCTACTATGAGGCCGAAGGCTATCAGTTCCCAGGCTGGCAACCGTACCAGCGCCGCAAGGTGGAAACGTCGGCGCTCGTTGTCACCCCGGGTATGCAGGACGCTCTCGCCGTCCCATCGGCGCAAGTTCGAGTCGCCCTGGTTTCGGGCTGGGCCGCCGTCGACAGTGCCAGAGCTCGATCTGGCGCCGATGTCCTGATCCCGTACTCCGATCACGCCTCCTTTCCGGAACTCCTCGAAATGGTCGACGCTTCCGGCGCTTCCCGTATCGACGTAGTCCACGGCTATACCGAAGCCTTCGCCCGCCTCCTCCGCCTTCGCGGGCACGACGCCCATGCCGCCGGCACGGCCACGCCGGCCGAGGTCCAGGTATGAACGCTCTCGCGCTCTGCGCCGAATCGGTCGCCGCCGCACCGGGCCGAAACGAGAAGATCGCTCGGGTTGCCGCTTACCTCGCTACGCTTTCCGACGACGACCTCTGCCGCGCCGTCCTCTACCTCTCCGGCCAAACCTTTCCCGCCAGTGATCCGCGTAAGCTTTCTGTCGGTCATGCCACTCTCCGTCCCGCTCTTGTCGAAGTTACCGGCTGGGACCTGGAAACGATTGCTACGTGCTACCGCGAAGTGGGCGATACCGGTGAGGCCTTTGCTCTTCTACTCCGCCCGCTCGGCCACCTGACCAATCTTTCGCTTGCCGAAGCCGAGCAACTCTACCTTACTCTTGCCACCGCGCGCCGAACTGCCCAGAAACTGGACTTACTAATTACAATCTTTCGCACTTATCACTGGTTGTCGATCAAATACTTTCTCAAGGCCATCACCGGAAACCTTCGCATCGGCCTCCAGCAGAAGATGGTTGAAGAGTCTCTCGCCCTTGCGACTGGCGTACCCGTCGAACAGGTTCGTGCCGCCCACAATCGCTCCGGGGATCTTGCTCGCGTCGCTCGCGCCGCCCGCGACGGCTCGCTCGGCTCGATCGAAGCCGTCCTGTTCCATCCCCTCGATTTCATGCTCGCCAAACCCCTTGACGCTGCCGCCGAACTCGCCGATCCCTCCCAATGGCTGGTCGAGGACAAGTACGACGGGATCCGCGCGCAAGCCCACATCGCCCACGGCCAAGTCCGGCTCTTCACGCGGGGGCTGGAGGACGCTACCGCCGCCTTCCCGGAAATCCGGCTCGCCCTTGCATCCCTTCCCGGGCCGCTCATTCTCGACGGGGAAATCCTCGCCTGGCGGAACGGTCGCGCCCTCGCCTTCAGCGTCCTCCAGCCTAGGATCGCCCGGAAGAAAGTCTCCGCGAAGACCATCGCCGAAGTCCCTGTCATCTTTCTCGCCTACGACTTACTCATGGCCGAAGGCCACTTACAATTCGATGTCCCGGTTGAAGTCCGCCGCCGTCGTCTGGAATCTCTTGGCCTCACCTATCTCGCGCCGCAAACTAGCCTTCAAATCCAGGAAGAGATTGAAACCCATTTTCAGGCTGCCCGCGCCCGCGGCAATGAAGGGCTCATCTTAAAACGCTCGGGAAGCCTCTATGAATCGGGCAAGCGAGGGGGGCATTGGTTAAAGGTGAAGCGCCCTTATGGAACCCTCGATGTCGTGGTTACCGCCGCGGAACAAGGCCACGGCCGGCGCGCCAGTGTTTGGAGCGACGTCACCTTCGCCGTGCGGGAGGGAGATCGTTTCCTCAACGTCGGCAAGGCGTATTCTGGCCTCACCGACGACGAGATTAAGAAACTTACCGTCCTGTTTAAGTCGGCGACGCTCGAACGGTTCGGTCGCGTCAGCCTTCTTCGCCCCGAAGTCGTTCTCGAAGTGGCGTTCGACGGCATACAAAAAAGCCCTCGCCATAAGTCCGGATTCGCTCTTCGTTTTCCCCGCATCGTCCGTTGGCGGACCGATAAGCGGCCTGAGGACTGCGACACGGTAGACCGCGTTCGCGAACTCTATGAGATCAGTCTACGGAGTTAACTCCTCTTAATCCCCTACAGCCGACAGTTCAAGTCAGCCGCGCGGGCCGGGACCCCAACTCGGTCCAGCGCCTCTGGTCCGAAACGCGGACGATCGAACCCCGACCGTGTCACGTCCCTTTGAGAGACATCGAAAGGCGTCGAGAGGGCGGTTCAGACCCCGTCGTATCGACGAACCGGATCAACTTTTTAGAGATTTATTCTCCCCAAAACCCAACGATCGCATGAGCGCTCCCGTCTCCGGTGCCCGTCCCCGGAATGCCTGGTACAACTCCATCGGCTCTTTGGTCCCGCCTGCCGAGTAGATATACCGGCGAAGCCGCTCCGCCACTCCGCCGTCAAAGGCGTCTCCAATCTCCTCAAACGCCGCAAATGCATCGCTATCCAGCACGGCCGACCACCGATAGCTGTAGTACCCGGCCGCATACCCCATCGGGCTCCCGAAAATGTGCGAAAAGTGCGTCGACCGATGCCGCATCAAAATTGCTTTCGGCATCCCTAACTCTGCTAACCAACGGGCCTCCCGCTCCCCCACGCTCCCCTCCCCGAAATCTTCCAACAGATGCCACTCCAAATCCACGTACGCCGACGCCAGATACTCCACCATTTCGAACCCTTGGTTGAAGTTAGCCGCCGCTTTCAGCCTGGCCAACGTCAACTCCGGAATGGGTTCTCCCGTCTCGTAGTGTCGCGCAAACGTTGCGAGCACGCTCTTGTCCTCAAACCAGTGCTCATACAACTGCGACGGCATCTCCACAAAATCCCGGGGTACGTTCGTCCCCGATAGGGACGGGTAGGTCACGTTCGAAAGCAGTCCATGGAGAGCGTGGCCGAACTCATGGAACAAGGTTCTCGCATCGTCGTGAGAGAGCAAGGTCGGTCGTCCGTCGAGAGGTTTGTTGAAGTTTAAATTGTTCGTCACTACTGCCGTTACGGGTCCCACCATCCTCTGCTGATCCCGCAACGAACTCATCCAGGCCCCGCTCCGTTTCTCCGGCCGAGAGAAATAATCGCCGTAGAACACGCCGACCAACTCCCCTCCCGCACCCGAGACCTCCCACGTTCGAACATCCGCATGATACTTCGGCAGATCCGTCCGCTCCCGAAATGTAAGTCCAAACAATCGCCCGGCCACCCAAAACACAGCCGCCAGCATTTGTTCCAGCGAAAAGTAAGCCTTCGTCGCCTCGGTATCGATCTCGTACTGGTTCTGCCTCACTTGCTCGGCGAAATAACGCCAATCCCAAGCCTCGAGCCGCTCACCGGGATGTTCCACGTCCATCGCCAGTTGCAGGACCGCCGCTTCTCTCCGCGCCACCGTCACCGCCGGTTCCCAAAGTTGATCTAGCAGCTGCCGCGCCGCCGCCGGGGTCTTTGCCATCTTATCGTCAAGCGAATAGAGCGCATAGTTCCGAAAACCAAGCAGTTGCGCCCGTTCCATCCGCAGCGCGACGATTTCGCCAAGGATCGCCTTGTTGTCAAATCCGTTCCCGTTGTCGCCTCGCGCTGTCCACGCTCGAAATGCCGCTTCCCGCAGATGTCGCCGTGGACTCCGCTGCAGAAATGGCTCAATGCTGCTCCTCTGCAAGGTGACGACCCCTTGGCCGGTCAAATCATCCTCGGGCGCTAATGTCATTACAAACGCAGCAGTGTCCGCTAACAGGTTCTGTTCAAACAGGGTCGTCTTGGAAGCCAAGGCCGAATCAATCTCCGCCAGCCGCAGTTTCGCCGGTCCATCCAGCCTTGCCCCCGCGCGAACGAATCGCTTATGTGTCTTTTCCACTAAACGAATCGCTTCGGCTTCCAGCCCCAGCTCTGCCCGCCGGACAAACACCGCGTCCACTCGTTCGAACAGTTTAGAATCGAGCGAAATCGCACTTCGGTGCCGGGCTAACAGTGGCGCTGTTTCCCGAGCAATCGCTTGCAATTCCAGGTTCGTATGGGATGAGTTTAAGTTTGAAAAGACATCCCCAACCCGCCGCAGGAACGATCCACTGCGCTCGAGAGCTTCGACCGTATTCTCGAAGTCGGGCCTGTCCGTCCCGGCGGCGATCCCATCTACCTCGGCCCGCTCCAGTCGCATCCCTTCAACGAAGGCCGGCAGGAAATGGCACGCATCGATAGCCTCAAACGGAGGAAGCTCAAACGGCGTCGTCCACGCGGAGAAAAACGGGTTTTCTGTCATTGTTTTCAATCCTAAGTTTAAAGGAAACGCCCGTCCCTTCATGGGATAAGCTCAAGGAAAGCAAAATGAACCCCACCGATCAGCCCTCGATCCGCCGCCGCGAAGCCTTGGTGCGCTCATAGTGCCGCGCACCATCCTGCTCGGTCTACTCTTTCTGCTCTCTTGGATTCTCTATCTCGACCGGGCCGCGATATCTACCGCTAAGGATCTGGTCGCCAAGGATCTCGCCCTTTCGAATGATGCCATGGGTGTCGTCTTCGGCAGCTTTGCGCTCGCTTACGCCCTTGGGCAAATCCCAGCCGGGTGGTTCGCCGATCGATTCGGACCACGCCTCACCCTAACCCTGGTCGTATCCGCCTGGAGTTTGTTCACCGCTTTCACCGGTCTCGCCCCGGAGTTCGCCACTCTGGTGGTCGTTCGCTTTCTATTCGGACTCGCCGAAGCGGGTGCCTTCCCGGGCTCCGCCCGCGCTTTTTATACTTGGCTGCCGCCGGAACTTCATGGCCGGGCCAACGGCATCATCTTTTCCGGATCCCGGCTGGGAGCGGCGCTTTCGTTTCCCATCCTGGCGGGATTGCTCGACGGCTACGGATGGAGGGTGGCGTTTTTTCTCCTGGGAGTGCCGGGGCTGATTTGGGCCGGAGTCTGGTTCGCCTGGTTCCGGGATCGACCCGCGCCGCCAACCAAAACGGTCGATCCTCCGCTCGGAGACATCTTCCGCTCTCGCGCCATGTTACAGGTCATGGCCCAATATTTCTCCAGCAACTTTACTTTCTTCTTGTGCTTGACTTGGATGCTTCCCTACCTGATGGAGCATTATCAACTGACGAGAGAACGAGCTTCCTGGTATTCCATGACGATTCTCCTGGTAGGCGCGACCGCCCAATGGGTCTCTGGATTTCTCACCGACTGGCTCTATCAGCGATATCCCCGTTGGAGCCGCCGAGCGCCCGCTATGGGAGGCTTCATCGTCGCTGCGTCGGCTCTCCTTTGTTTGACGCAGGCTGGTTCGCCCGAGATGGCGGTCGCGCTGTTCACCTTGGCCACCTTCGGCACCGAAATGACAATTAGTCCCAGTTGGGCCTATTGCATTGATATTGGGGGAGGGAAGTCGGGTACGGTCTCAGGGGCCATGAACATGGTCGGCAACCTCGGTGGCTTCGTCAGCGCGAGCGCCTTTCCGGCCTTGGCGCGATGGAACGGAGGGGACGCCGGGCTCTACTTCTTGCTGGCTGCCTTACTCAATATGACGAGTGCCGTGTTCTGGCTTCGCATGCCTTTGAAGGATAGATTGCGTTAAGGTCCGCAGTCTCGGGCGACCGGCTTCCTCTTCGGCCCGACCGAACGGGAACTACTCATGGTGGAGAAAGAGATGGTGGAGGCGGCGGGAGTCGAACCCGCGTCCGAGAACGCCCAAAGTAAAGAGACTACGTGTGTATCTGATTCGTGTTTGTCAGAAAGGAGCACTTAAACCAGCAAGAGGCCCCAATCCCAGTCCGATTAATCTCAACCCTGGGCTCCGAACAGAAGCTTGCGGTCCAGTCCACCGAGTGACGCTTGCTTCAGCCGTGGCAGACACCAACTGAAGAGCGACGCTGTTAATTAAGCAGCGTAAGCAAACTGCTGATTGGCAGTTGTGTTTTTCCGATCGTTTAACGGGAGCTCGGAACCCGACACGCCTCTCTACGATGACTCGATCCCGTCGAAGCCGTTTCGCCCCCAACGTGTCGATCCGCCTCCATTGTACCATCGTTTATGCTGGTCTCTCGTCCGGTTGTTTCTGTACTCCTCCCTGGCCGGTGCCTACTCCCTCCAAGCCGCCCCTACGGATCTGACGCAGCTTTCTCTGCTTGGTGCCGCTGAGGCCCTGCGCACGAAAAAGCCAGTTCCGTCGAACTTGCGAAAGCCTGCCTCGAACGGATCGCTCAGTTCGATCGGGGGCTTAACTCGTTCATAACAGTCAGAGCCGAGGTTGCCCTCGAAGCCGCACGAAAGGCTGACGCCGAGCGCGCCGCCGGGAAAGCCCGGGGACTCCTCCATGGCGTCACGATCGCCCTCAAAGACAACATCGATACCAAAGGCATTCGAACGACCGCGGCCAGCGCCCTATTCGCCGATCGCGTACCCACCGAAGACGCCGAGGTCTGGCGACGCCTCTAGGCAGCGGGTGCCGTCCTCCGCATAAACGCCGACCAAGCTTGGATGCTTCCCTTAAGCCTTTCGAGATAAAGACGGTACTCTAGGAATTGGCTTTGAACTTTCGAATCGCTTTTCTGCTGTGGGCCTGTAATCTGCACGGCCATGCCCCGGTTCTCCCTCCGGTGGCTGGGCCCATGACGGTGCAAGGTAACCGTCTCGTCGATCTCGGGGGCACCTCGGTCGTCCTGCGAGGCGTCAATGTCCAACCGCTTGATCTTACGGATCCGGCAGTTACGTTCGGCGTCCTGCGCGTCCGATGGAACCTGAATTCGGTCCGGATGCCAGCAAGTGCAAGCGCGTCGGTCATGGAGGCCGCGCTGGCAAACAATCTCGCCGTCGTGCTTGTCGGGGGCGGAGAAGCAGAATGGCGTCGGTGGGGAACCAACCCCAGAGTCCTGTTCGAGATTAATGGGGCAGAGAATCTGGCGGCAATACGAGCGACGGGACTGGATGGGCCGGTTGTCTGGATGGGTCCTGAGATCAACGACCCCCAAGTGGTCTATGGCGCCCCCACCGAGCTAGGGGATTCCGGAAAGGTGCTGGAACCGTTTCGCGGGCTACTCGGTCGTCGGCCGGTCTTGGCGACCGAGTGGGGCGTGGGCGGAGTCTGCTCGGATGTGGCCCTGGTGCTCGCTGTATTGGACTTTGAACTGCAAGGCGTATCCTGGATGGCAACGACGGCGGGCGGATGCGCCGGCACCGAGCAAGTGGTGATCCAATGGACGACGGGCGATCCGGGCGGATACGGCTATCTACGTGCTGAGGCGATCGCCAGCGTTGCCGGTGGCCCCGCGGGCCCCTTGGTACCGGGATCCTTAATGGCGCTCTTTGTCGAACAGTTGGGCCCCGAGCGAGGGGTGTCGGCCGCATTGGATTCCCAAGGGCGATTGCCGGTGGAACTGGAAGGCACGCGAGTGTTATTGAACGGAATTCCCGCGCCCATCCTGTTTACGAGTGCCCACCAGATCAACATCCACGTTCCCTTTGAGCTTCGGCCTGGCTCCACGGCGACGCTCCAAGTCCTAAGTCGGCAAGTACCCTCCAACTTCCTG
>JBKJLJ010000671.1:0-3619 GCA_046597015.1 Bryobacteraceae bacterium | reverse complement strand
TTCGCCTCGATTTAACCGGTCGCATCCCCTCCGCGACTGAAGTCCGCGAGTTCCTCGCCGACCCTGCCCCGAACAAACGCGCGCTGCTCATCGACAAGCTCACCGGCAGCCCTGAGTTCGTCGATAAATGGGCCTACTTCTTCATGGATGTACTCCGCGCCAATGGCAAGATGGGCCGCGGCCATTCCCTTTTCCACTACGCCTTGAAAGAGAGCCTCGCCGCCGATCGCCCTTACGATGACTGGGTACGCTCGCTGATCGCCGCTTCGGGCAAAAGCAACTACGTCGTGGCCGCCGTTAACCCGATTGTCCGCGAACACGTCGAAGGCAAGTCCGGTGAGGCCGACCACGGCGACGACATCACAAAGGTCAACCAACTCGATACGCACGACGAACTCACCATCCTCTATGGTAAGGTTTTCCTGGGCATCAACCTCTCCTGCGTCTCCTGCCACAATGGCCGTGGCCATCTGGAAAAGGTGAATGCCTACCTGACAACGCAGAAGCGCTCAGATTTCTTCCAGCAAGCGTCTTTCCTGTCCGGCACCCGCTACATTCCGCACCTGGAACATTCAGCGGTGGTGATGGGCCACTTTCTCGTCGACGATGCCGGAGCGCCCTACAATACGAAGGCCGAAAGCATGCTCCGGACCCGCCGCTCCGGTGGGCCGAACACGCCCAAATTCGTCCTCTCCAACGAGACTCCAGCCCCCGGTGCCGAACCACGCGTCGAACTCGGCCGCATGCTGACGAGCCATCCCCAGTTCGCGCGCGCCACAGTCAATATGTTCTGGGCCAAGCTGATGGGCATCGGCATCGTCGATCCCTACGACGAGTTCGACCTGCTCCGTCTCGACCCCGAAAAACTACCGGCCGGTTGGGACGTGCAACCTTCCCATCCCGCCCTCCTCGAAAAGTTGGCAACCTCCTTCCGGACGAGCAATCATAGCCTCCAGACCCTTTTCAAGCTGATCTGCAACTCCTCCGCTTACCAGCTTTCCGCCCGCTATCCTGGGGAATGGAAAGAGTCCTACGCCCGCTACTACGCCCGGAAATACGTGCGCATGCTCACGGCGGAAGAGTTGCACGATGCCATCGCCGACGCCACCTCCCGCCCCGGCAAGTTCGTCGCGATGCAGGTATCGGTTCCCCAGGCTAGGGGCGAACTCAAATCGTTCCTATCTGCTTTTGGCGAATCTAATCGCGGAGGCCCGCCCCGCACCCCCGCACCCTCTCCGCTGCAGCCCATAACCATGATGCGCTCACCCGTCGTGACTGACCGCGTACTGGCCGCCAAAGACAGCCGCGTCCAACGCCTCCTCGATACCTACCCCGATAACGCGAAGGTCGTCGACGAACTCTTCCTGTCGACCATCTCCCGCTTGCCCCTGCCCGCCGAGCGTCAAGTGGCGCTCGACGCCCTCAGCAAGGACCGCGTCGAAGGGGCGCAGAACCTCCAATGGGCCCTTCTGAATCTCGTGGAGTTCCTCTACAACTTATGAAGATCGAAGATCTCCTCCCCACTCGCCGCGAACTCCTCCGTTATGGTGGTCTCGGCATCCTCGGAGCCTCCGCCTTCGCCTCGCCCCTCCGCGCCAACTCCACGGCCAGAACGAAGCCTCGCGGCAACGCCCGTAACGTCATCTTCTTCGAACTCGCCGGTGCGCTGAGCCATGTCGACTCCTTCGATTTCAAAGAGAACGTTTCCACCCGGAAAGACTTCGACGTGCGCAAAGCGTCGAACGGCATCTACGTCCCTTACTCGCTATTCCCCCGCATGTTCAACGTCATGGACAAGGTAGCGCACGTCCGCTCCTTCATCAGCCATGAAGAGGTCCATCTACGCGGTCAGTACTACGTCCAAGCCGGCCGTCAACTCAACGTCGCTTTCGCGCCAGAAATTCCTTCCATCGGCTCGGTCGTCGCGAGTGAACTCGAATCCCAGCGCCGCCCCACCGACACCTTCCCCACCTACGTCTCGTTCAACCTGACGACCAATCAGGTAGGCGCACTTTCTACCGGCTTTTTGCCGCCGCGCCATGCTGTTTTTGATCTTAATCCCGCCGAGGCGCTGGCCGGTATGCGGCTGGATCAGAAAGCGACCGAATTGCTTGAAGAACGTTGGCGCTTGCTGTCCAGCTTGCGCATCGCCAGCGGCGGCCGCCACGAGGGCGTCGATAAATCGATCAACGGGTTCGAAGATTTTTCGACGATCGCTAAGCAACTGCTCTCCGATGCCCGTTGGCCCAAAGCCTTCGGCATTCCGGATGAGGACCGCAAACGTTACGGCAATACGTCGGTCGGCCTGTCGTCAATCCTGACGCGTAATCTGTTGCAGCAAGATGGCGGCACACGATACATCCACATTTGCCACGATGGCTGGGACCACCACAAAGACATCTGGACCCAGAACGCACCGACGAACCACTTCAAGCAAGCCAGCCAAATGGACCCTGCCCTGGCCAGTCTGATCGAGGATCTCACGGTCGCGAAATCGCCCGTCCATCCCGGCAAGTCGCTTCTCGACGATACCCTCGTCGTCTGCATGGGCGAGTTCGGCCGCACCCCTGGTCCGCTGAACTTCCAGCACGGCCGCGATCATCACAAGGCCTGTTTTCCCGCCATGTTCGCCGGTGCCGGGGTAAAAGGCGGTCGCGTCCTGGGAGCCAGCGATGCCGACGGCGCGAAATGCGTCGATACCGGTTGGCAGCATTCCATGCAGCCCCGCATTGAAAATGTCGTCGCCACGATCTATTCCTCCCTAGGGATCGATTGGTCCAAAGAGGTTCATAAGACTCCCTCTGGGCGAAGCTACGTCTACGTTGATCCGCTCGGCGCCAACGGCCTGATCCCGACCGACGAACTCTCGAATCTCTATGCCTAGCTGGTGGGCCGCGCTCTTCTTTTTGGCCGCCACGGACATGGCCCAAATTCCGGCGGGAGAGTATCTCCGTGGCCGCAGCTTCCCGTGGTCCGACTACGACGTCGCCTGGTATCCTAACCCCGCGAAAGACGACGTCCCCGCGCGCCGCTTGAAAATGGCCGCGTTTTCGCTCGACGTCGCCGAGGTGACCAACACGCGCTACTTGGCCTTCGTCAAGGCCACCGCCCGCCCCGCGCCGTACCACTGGAAGCACGGCCAGCCTGCCGCCGACAAGCTCAACCACCCCGTCTATAACATCTCCTACGACGACGCCGTCGCCTTCTGCACCTGGGACGGTGGCAAACGGTTGCCCACCGAAGCGGAATGGGAGCGCGCCGCCCGCGGCCCCCTCGAAGGCAAAGTGTATCCCTGGGGCGACCGCGCCATCACCCCGGCCGACGCTGTCTATGAGAGCAAGGATGGCCCCGGCCCGGTCTGCTCGAAAGCTAAAAATGGTTTCGGTCTCTGCGACATGACCGGCAATCTGTGGGAGTGGTGCGCCGACTGGTACGACCGCAAATACTACGAAGCCGCGCCACCCGAAAACCCCGTTGGCCCGGCCACTGGACAGTACCGCGTGCTCCGCGGCGGTAGCTGGTTTGACGTCCCGCCCCTATTCCTTTCGCTGCCCTATCGTAGTTGGGCCCGGCCCCCGGAACGGAGCCCCACAATTGGCTTTCGCTGCGCGAAGTAGTG
>JBKJLJ010000112.1:0-4233 GCA_046597015.1 Bryobacteraceae bacterium | reverse complement strand
TCGCAAGCTCGGCATGGACGTGATCGGAATTTTTCATTCTCATCCGGACTGCGACGCTTATTTTTCAAAAACTGACCTGGAAAACTCCTGCCCTTGGTACAGTTTCATTGTTCTGAGCATCCAAAAAGGAACGTTTCATCATGCGAATAGCTGGCTCCCGAATGAGGAGCGGACGCATGCCGCTGAAGAGCCTTTAGAATATTAGGAAGTACGTAATGGCCAAGATCCTTATCCCTACCCCCTTGCGGCAATACGCCGAAAAAAACAACTCTGTCGATATCGCCGCCACCACGGTCGGCGAAGCGCTGGCGAGTTTGACGACGCAGTTCCCGGACCTGCGTAAGAACCTGTACAACGACGAAGGCAAGCTCCGCAGCTTTGTTAACGTCTATGTGAACGACGAGGACATCCGCTACCTGCAGAAGGACGCGACCGCGGTCGCTGACGGCGACACGATCTCCATCGTCCCATCGATTGCGGGCGGCCGATGCTAACCCAGGAAGAAATCTCTCGCTACAGCCGGCACCTGATTATGCCGGAGGTCGGCGTCGAGGGCCAGGAGAAGCTGAAGGCGGCGAAAGTGCTGTTGATTGGCACCGGCGGCCTTGGGGCTCCGGTGGCGATGTATCTGGCAGCGGCCGGGGTCGGCACGATTGGCTTGGTCGATTTCGACGTGGTGGACGTTTCGAACCTGCAGCGGCAGGTGATCCACGGGACCAAAGACATCGGCAAGAAGAAGATCGATTCGGCGGAAGAGACGATGCGGGACATTAACCCGCTGATCAAGATCATTAAGCATGAAGTGGCGCTAACGAGCGAGAACGCGCTGGCGATCCTGGGTGATTACGACATCATCGCCGATGGTACCGACAACTTCCCGACTCGATTTCTGATTAATGACGCTTGCGTCATGCTGAACAAACCGAACGTCTACGCTTCGATTTTCCGTTTCGAAGGGCAGGCAACGATTTTTGCGGCCGAGGGCGGGCCTTGCTACCGCTGCCTGTATCCCGAACCGCCGCCTCCCGGTTTGGTGCCGAGTTGCGCCGAGGGCGGGGTGCTGGGCATTCTGCCGGGCGTGGTGGGTTTGATTCAGGCGACTGAGGTGGTCAAGCTGATCCTGGGCGCGGGCGAACCGTTGATCGGCCGGTTGATGCTGTACGATGCTTTGGCAATGCGCTTCCGCGAGTTGAAGCTGCGGAAGAACCCGGAGTGCGTCTGCGCGACCGGCGAAATGAAGCTGATCGATTACGACCATTTTTGCGGCATTCAAAAGCCGGAGCCGCCTCCAATAGTGGGCGAGATCAGCCCGAAAGAAGTGAAGAGCATGATCGACTCGCGGGAGGACTTTGTTCTCATCGACGTCCGGGAGCCGCACGAGTTCCAGATTGGCCGGATTCCGACTTCGAACCTAATCCCGCTGGGCGATTTGCCGAAACGGATTGCGGATCTGGACCCGAACGCGCATTACGTGCTGCATTGCAAGATGGGCGGCCGCAGTGCGAAGGGTTGCGATGCGCTACGGGCCGCCGGCTTTAAGCGGGTCTTCAACATGACAGGCGGGATCACGGCATGGTCGGAGCAAGTGGACCCGACCGTTCCCAAGTATTAGGCGTCTTCCTGCTCGCCCTGGTCTGGTTAGGCTGGGGCGTGCAGGGGGCGACGTTGGCGAGCGGTTATACCGACCCGGTCCGGCAGATCCGGACCCAGGATGAAGCGTTGTACAGCTCGATCGCCATTGGAATGGCGGATCGAAACGAATGGCTGACCCCCCGATTTATGGGGCGTTTGGCGTTTGTGAAGCCGATTCTGGCGTTTCTACCGTCGGCGGTTGCGGTGAAGCTGTTTGGCGTTTCGAACTGGAGCTTGCGGTTGCTCTCGCTGTTGCTGGGCGCTTTGGCTTTGACGCTGGCGTGGCGGATGGCGGGGTGGGGCGCCTTTTTTCTACTCGCGGCGAACTATACATTTTTCACTTTGGCGCGGGCGAATATGACGGACGTGCCGTTGTTGGCTTGCACGATGGCAGCGATCTATTGGCAGGCGAGCGGGTGGCCGTGGGCGGCGGCGGCCATCCTTTGGAAGTCGGTGGCCGGGTTGCCGGCGTTGCTTTGGCAGCGGAGGTATTGGCGCTGGATCGCGTTGGCGGTGGCCCCTTGGCACTTGTACCAGTTGGCGGCCAATACGGAGTGGTACTGGAAGGAACACGTTCTGGACGAGCACCTTCACTGGGGTTTGGCCGCGGCGGCGCAGGAACCGGCTTGGAGTTTTTATCCGGTGCGGGCATGGGAGATTGACCCATGGCTGGCGGTGGCCGCCCTGCCCCTGCTGGTTTGGCGACGGGACCCTTGGTTAGGCTTGAGTATCGGTTTGCTTTTTTTGTTTGGGTATCGGAACCCGACGTATCTGCTGCCGGTGTTCGCGGCGACGGCGGTCGCCGTGGGTCGCGAGCTGCAGGGGCGCTGGGCTTGGCTTCCGCTTTTGATTCTGCTCTTTCGGGCTCCGGCGCTGCATCAGGCCCCGGTGCCGGTGCCGAGCTACGCGGCGGGGATGGAGTACGCGGCGCTGCACCGAACGCAGGGGCTGATGGTTTATGGGTTGGCTGATGAGTTCGTGCTGACGACTTTGCGGCTGGCGCGGGTGCAGTACGTGCTGCCGGGGAAGGAGCCGCCGGCGCATACGCTGGATTTTCGGGCACGTGGGATCGTGTTGTTCGGGGATGAATACCGGGAGACGGCCGAGCCGGAGGGCACGGTTTTTCTGGTGCGGGATGGGGCGGAGCGGGATCGACTTTTCGCCGCAGCGGCGGGCCACGATTTACTGCTGCCGGAGGGGATGGAGTCGCCGAGCCACCGGCCGCAGGCGGCGGTGGGCGGATTTCGAATTTGGCTTTGTCATTAACCTTTAACCGATATTGCGCTATAACGTAGAGACGTCTATGAGTAGAATTCTGCTAATTGTGATGGGGCTCGCGGCCATGCCGCTGCTGGCTTAGTTTGACTCAGCCACGGTGCTGGGAGTGGTGCCTGACGCATCCGGCCTGGGAATTCCGAAGGCCAAGCTGAAGCTGAGCAACACCCGGACCGGCGTCGAGGCCACTGCGGAATCGGACAGCGCCGGGAGCTTCCAGTTCCAAACCGTGAAGCCGGGTTTTTATAAAGTTTCGGCCGAATCGGCCGGTTTTAAGACCGCGGTGGCCAAAGAGTTTGAAGTGACCGTGAACGCTCGGCAGCGCGTCGACCTGCAGTTGGAAGTTGGGTCGACGACCGATAGCGTGACGGTGAGCGACGCGGCGAAGATTTTGGAGACCGATTCGAGTTCGCGTGGAACCGTGATCGGCACGCAGCAGGTGGTGAACCTGCCGTTAAACGGCCGGGCATACGCCGACCTGGCGCTGCTGGCGCCGGGCGTGCGGCGGAGTACGATTTCCACTTCCCGGGACGCTTCGTTCAATGTGAACGGCATGCGGAGTTCGCAGAACAATTTCGTGGTCGATGGCGTGGACAACAACTCCTACGGAACCTCGAACCAGGGTTTTTCGAATCAAGTGGTGCAGGTGACCCCGGACGCGGTGCAGGAGTTTCGCCTGGAGACGAACAACTTTTCGGCCGAGTTTGGCCGGGCCGGCGGCGCGGTGATCAACGCTTCGATTCGGAGCGGGACGAACGAACTGCATGCCTCAACGTGGGAGTATTTGCGGAACACGTCGCTGAACGCGACGGGCTTTTTCAAGCCGGTGAACAACCAGAAGCCGACGTTGATTCAGAACCAGTTTGGCGTGGCGGCGGGCGGGGCGATCGTGAAGAACAAGATGTTTGTGTTTGGTGACTACGAGGGTTTTCGACGGACGAGCCGCGTGATTACCTACGCGACGCTGCCGAGCCTGGCGATGCGGCAGGGCAACATGGGCATTCCGATTCGGAACCCGTACACGGGCGTTGTGTATACGGACGGGGTGATTCCCGCTTCCGCGATCAGCCGTTCGGCGCGAGAGATTCTGGCGGACCTGCCGGCCCCGAATCGGCCCGGAGCCGGGCCGCTGGGAGTGGGTAACAATTTCGAGTCGCAGCCGAACCGGACGGACCGGAACGACAAGGGCGACATTCGCTACGACCAGTACTTCAATTCGAAGTGGACGGCATTTGCGCGCTACAGCCATCGTCTGCTGGGGAATTTGGAGCCGCCGGCGATTCCGGGCCCTTCGGGCGGAGACGCCAACGGGACGGTTCGCGTGCG
>JBKJLJ010000017.1:0-4225 GCA_046597015.1 Bryobacteraceae bacterium | reverse complement strand
CGGCCCGGTAGCGAGGGTGCCAGAAGACTTACGCACGGTTGGCGATCACATTCGCAAACGGAGACTGGAGCAAAAGCTACTGCAACGCGACCTAGCCGACCGGATTGGGGTTGACTCAACGAGCATATTCAACTGGGAGGCGAATACTTCAGATCCTGATTTTCGACACCTTCCGGCAATTACGGAATTTCTGGGATACAACCCGGTCCCTGAGCCGTCGGGTGTCGGCGAGAAGCTGGTTTGGAGTCGTAAGGCTAAGGGAATGTCCCAGAAAGAGGCGGCTCTTCGTTTAGGTATCGATCCATCGACCTTGGCACGCTATGAGCGGGGAGAGAGGGTGCCGACGGGCATTGCCGCAGAGAAGTTGAGCGGGTTGTGAATCCGGCCGTCGGAAGCAGATACCGTTTCTATAAGCTCGATCTACACCGGATCAAATTGAGACCCGTCCCGCGTTTGGATATATCGGGCGTTTTATGGCCGAGTGACGTAGCGGGCTTTACGGGAATGATCCAGTCACCCCTTCTTGGCCGATTCAGTGCCAACTTCCGGATAAGCCGACAACCAGGGCGTAATCTTGTTACTCACGCCGTGCCGAAAGGAGTTGACAGCCGAAACGAAGCCGGGAACACTTGGAGAGTTTCTCGATCTGATAGTGCGAGTGAGTCACCGGAGCTCCACTCGATAGAGGTTACGTTGTATGTTCACCCGCGAGGACGCATATGTTTCGGACGTCAAGCCGGGGAATACATCGGAACTGTCGAGAACCTTGACGATCGACGATTTGTCCAAATCGGCCTCGCTTCCTAAGCCAGTCGCCGGTAGCGGCGGCAACGCCTTTCCGGAAGGCAGCGAAACGATAACAGTCTTTCCCATTGCTCCTTGATTGGGCGCTCTAAACGAGAGAAACAGGGTGCGCATGTCCGTTGACCACTTGAGGAAACAGTACCCACAAACCACCACTGGCGCACTACCACGAGTTGGATACGCCTTTACCACCACTGAACTCTCGTCGCTTTTCACGTGCGTCATGGAGATTATCCACTCACGGTCCGGCGATATTGTGGGAGGATTCACGGCGATGTCGGGGCTGAATTTCCGTATCTCCGAAGAACTCAGGTTCAGTTCATAAAGATACGTCTGTTGGCCGTCACGAGAACGGAAGTATAGGTTATTGGAAGGCCCGAAGACGGGGCCCAGCGCTTCCGGCGTCTCCAACATCCGCGGTGCGGATCGGCGATTGACCGGCGCAAGCCAGATGCGCGACTTGCGCTCCTCGGTGATCGTGGCGAAGACCATCTGACGCCCGTCCGGGGACAGGTCGAACGACGTGACGCTCATGCCTGGCAAATATGGCTCCGAAGCACCCGACTCCACATCGAAAACACGAAGTTCGCCTCCGCCGAAACTGATTTGCGGCCCCTTCTTCACGAGGTAGTAGAGTTTCTTCCCATCAGGCGAGAAAACCGAACTCGGAAATCCGGCTCCGAAGGCGGGGAACCGCGCCAGACCCTCACCGGAAACCTGGCGCTCTTTGCCATTCTCCTGCAACCATACGGAGCCTTGATTGATCCCCATCGAGGTCACAAGCGAACGCCCGTCGGGAGCGATGGCGATTCCTTCGGCTTCCATCAAACCCGATGTCAACTGCTCGGGTATGCCGTCCGGAAAACGCTGCCGCCAAACCTGCATGGTCCCCGAAGAGTCGGAAGAAAAGTACATCCAGCGGCCGTCTGGAGACCACGCAGCATTGGTGCAAGCGCCGTGCACAGGGCCCACGACGTGTCCCTGATTGCCGCCATCAAAAGGCACCACACGGCACGGGAGCCAACCTTATTGATCCATCTCCACGGCCAACAACCACTTGGCGTCTGGTGAACGCTGCGACCGATGCACCATGCCTCGCATGTCCGCAGGCACGTAGACATCGCGCGTGTTGGTGCGGTTTTCCTCTGCGGTCACAAGCGCCATGTGGATGCCGGTTTTGATTTCTGAGAATAGAAGCTGTTGCGGACCGATCCAAGAAACCCCTTCTGCGTTGGACAGCCAGAGCCTCGGTTGTCCGCCCACGATAGGAACCTGCCATAAGGACCAGCTCGCGTTGTTCGGGCTCACGCTATAAACCACGCGCGACCCGTCGGGCGAAAAGACTGGGTCCATCTTGCGCTGAGCGTCGTGAGTGAGTTCCGCTGGTTCACCGCTGGGAAGAACCTTGACGTAAATCTGGCCTCCTCCCGCCAAAGTGCTGGTGCCGCGGATGAACGTCAACATGCGGCCATCGTGGGAAAACGACGGCTCAACGGCGGAATCGGGGAATGCGGTGATTGGCTCGATTTTGAGCGGATCTAGGCGTCGCGCGAAATTAACATAGACCGCGAGCCCAGTTCCAGCGATGATGATGGCTGCCGCCCACAGTACCACCCGGTTACGCGGGCGTTGCTCGACCTTCCCCCCCACAGCCAGCCCGTTCAGCGCGCCAAGCAGATCGGCCGCAGTCTGCACCCGTTCATTCCTGTTCTTTACTAGCGCGCAGTGTAAGATCTCTTCAACCGCAACGGGCACATCCGGCCGCAGCGAACGCACTGGCACTGGCTCGCGATTCAGGATCGAGTCGAAAAGCATGGCCGTCGTACTACCCTGGAATGGCCTCGCCCCCGCCGCCATCTCATAAAGCATCACGCCAAAAGAAAACAAGTCCGTGCGTGCGTCCAAATTTTCTCCGCGGGCCTGCTCCGGCGACATGTACGCTGCGGTCCCCATCGACACTCCCTCTTCTGTTAGACTCGCTGCCACGGGGGTGCCTTCTTCCGCGCGGATGAACTTCGCCAAGCCGAAATCCATTACTTTGGCCTGCCCGCGTTTGGCGATGAACACGTTGGCGGGCTTGATGTCCCTATGGACGATGCCATGCGTGTGCGCAGTGTGCAATCCGTCTGCCACTTCTCTGGCTATCGTTGCTAACTCGTCAATCCCGAGCGGTCCGCGCGCCAGCCGTTCGCGCAGCGTCTCCCCTTCAAGGTATTCCATGACAAGGTATGGCTCGCCGTTGGCCTCGCCTATGTCATATACCGTGCAGATATTGGGATGATTCAGGGCGGACGCGGCGCGAGCTTCCCGCTGGAAGCGCTCTCTCGCCGACGGATCTGGAGACACGCGTCCCCGCAGCATCTTAATGGCGACTCTACGATGCAGGCGCGTGTCGTAAGCCCGAAAAACTTCACCCATGCCGCCTTCGCCCAGCTTTGCTTCAATCTGATATGGCCCCAGTTGCGCGAGGGAAGTTCCTCCCACTATCGCGGTGACTGTGCTCTCCAGTGACTCGGCTACCAGCAGCGCCTCCACTTCGCGGCGCAGTTCTGGATCTGCTGCTGCCAGCGCTTCAGCTCGCCGAGCGGGATCGCGCACAGCGCGATGCAACATCTCTACCTGCTTCCGGCGTTCGGGAGTCATGACGGCACTTCACTATATCAACAAAGTAGAATCGCCAGGCCACTAGGTGAAAGCCGGGGAATTCGTGAGCGACGTTGCCAAAATCTTCGAGGCCCGACGCGCTTCCGCTTACCGACGCAACCGAGTTCTGGGAGCAATGGGTATGTCGCTTCGAACGATCGTATCCGGCGAAAACGTGGAGTACAGGATTGAGTCCGTATGAAGGGCAATCCGGAAGTTGGGAGCCGCTGGGTGAGGAGAGATCGCCCCTGGTAAACGCGGTCCACAGACATCACATGAGCGTGTTGTCGGCAAACCGTACATTTGCCCCTCCCAAAGCTCGCAGTCCCTCCGTTTCGTGGGTCACGCAACGTCGGCGGGAGCGCGGCTGGTCTGGCAGCGGACGTCGGTTGGGTTGTCGCTGAAGGAATTGGCGCGGCGGGTGGGGTGTGGATCCGAGTACGCTCGCGCGGCGAGACCGAAGCTGATTCCAAGACGCCACGGGCTTAGCGCGACGTGATGCGAGTGTGGAACAACACTACATCGTTCGCGTTCGATTTACGCGGTCCTGTCCTATTTCGGATTGGATAAACTGATTCACATCCTCCATGGCATTTTCTTCCGGTGAAAAACTCGGGCCCTATGAAATCGGCTCGCCGATCGGCGCAGGCGGGATGGGCGAGGTTTATCGCGCACACGACTTGAAGTTGAACCGGGACGTGGCTGTGAAGGTGTTGCCTGCTTCATTGGCCAACGACGCCGATTTCCTGACACGATTTCAGCGGGAGGCGCAGACGCT
>JBKJLJ010001022.1:0-6030 GCA_046597015.1 Bryobacteraceae bacterium | reverse complement strand
GTTCCCCTCCCTTTTGACCGCCCTTGGAAATCGCTCCGCGATTCCCACATTCCCACAGACTCGACGACGATGTCCTTGAAAAAACATAGAAAGGAGCCGGACACTCCCCCAATCCTTTAGGCTCATCCTTCAATGAGAAACTGCTCGGATGGGGTGTTCCTGCCCCCCTCTCCTGTCGAATTTGATATGCTGCCTCCAATTATGAGCCTTCTATTCAGCCGTCTCTCCCTGCTGCTGCTGGCCTCTTCGCTTGCCGCCCACGCTCAGGTCTCCTTTGCGTCCCTCAACGGCGCTGTCAAAGATAGTTCGGGTGCCGCGATCCCAGCCGCCGATCTCCACCTCCGCAATACGCAAACGGGCGTTGTCACGCGTACCACGGCCAATGATCGCGGCATCTATGTGCTGCTGAACATTCTTCCCGGTCCCTACACCCTCGAAGCCACCAAAGAAGGCTTCTCGACAGCCCGCCTGTCCGAATTCAACCTGGTAGTCAACCAGTCGTCGGTCTTCGATATGACGCTTGCGGTGGGTCGGGTCCAGGAATCGGTCACTGTCGAAGCCATTGGCTCGCAAGTCCAGAGTGCCTCCGCTGAGCTCGGCTCCGTCCTTACGTCCCAACAAGTGGTTGACCTACCGTACGGCCGAAACATCCAGAACCTCATGCGCCTGACGCCGGGGGTGAGCCCTATCGGCCCCGGCCAGTCGAGCGTCCCATCGGTGAATGGCCAGGTGAAACGGTCGAGCATGTTCATGCTGGATGGCGTGAACAATCAGTCCACTTTCCAGTCCAACCTGGCCGTCAATCCGATCGTGGAAACCCTGGAGGAATTCAAGGTCCAGTCTCACAATGACTCGGCTGAATTCGGCGGCATCATGGGCGGCGTGATGAATACCACCACCAAGTCCGGGACCAACCAGTTCCATGGCAACACCTGGTATCAGCATGACAACGATGCCTTCCGCGCCCGCAACACGTTTCAGCCCACCGTCAACCCATACAAAGGCCACATCTTCGGCGGCACCGTCGGCGGTCCCATCTGGATTCCGAAGGTCTATAAAGGCACGAACCGGACCTTTTTCTACGCAGGCTACGAGGTGAACAGGAATTCCTCACCGGCGTTCGGCTATCTCCGCGTGCCCACCGAAGCCAATTTGCGGGGCGACCTAAGTGACTGGCCCAAACAGATCTACAATCCGCTCACGACGCGCGTTAATCCGGCCGCCGCGGGGACCTTTCTCCGCGACCCCTTTCCCGGCAATCAGATTCCGGTCAGCCTTTTGAACCCGGGCATGGTCTATTACTCACAAACCGTCCTGCCGAAAGCGGAGGTGACCGGGGTCGCGGACCGCAACGCCATCAATCGTGCGCTGACACGCAACCAATCCCGAAACCTGTCTTTGAAAGTGGACCACAAGTTCAGCGATAAGAATGCGGTGTGGGTCCGTTACACGGAACTCTTCGCTCCCAACAAGCCCGCCGGTGCCCTGCCTTCCATCGAAGTGGCGAGCGACAATATTGCCCGTAACTTTGGCACCAGTTGGGTGCATACCTTCAACAGCACGTCGATTCTCCAACTTCAGGGCGGGCGCGTGAAACAGTGGGGCCGGACCACGAACCGCTTTAAAGCTCTGCCGACCGATTTCCAATCCCGCGTCGGCTATTCCGCCAACATCATGACGCCTTACCGCGATCAACTGACCTACCTTCCCGGCCTTTCGGTTGGCGGCTACTATAGCGGCGGCGAATCGCTCGGCTACCAGCAGGGCGCTGATAACTGGCACATCCGCGGTAGCTTCACCAAGCTTCTGGGACGGCACACCATCAAGGGCGGCGGCGACATCAACTTGATCGGGTACGACTACGAGAACTACATCACGACCGTGAATTTCGCGGACGCGCAAACGGCGGACCCGTCCCGCCTCGGCTCGACGGGCGGAGCGCTGGCGTCCATGTTACTGGCCATCCCGGACTCGGCCACCCGGCGTGACATCGTCGAAACCACCGCTTGGTGGGCCTCCGTTTCCGGCTTTTTCGTGCAGGATTCCTGGAAGGTGACGGACAACCTGACGCTTAACATTGGGATCCGTTACGATCGGACGCTGATCCCGCCAGCGGGTACCCAGGGGGCGAATAACAATTACGCCGGCAACATCGATTTCAACACCGGCAAATATGTCATCCAGCGCATGGCCCGGCCGTGCTCGGAAGTGAAGACCTACCCCTGCATCCCCGCTCCGGCCGGTGCCCCTGAAGGCTGGCTGCCCGCCAACGTCGAACTCGCCAAGAGCGGAAAGATCTTTACCGACCCGAAGAAGAATTTCCAACCGCGAGTTGGTCTGGCGTACCGTCTCAACCAGCGGACGGCAATTCGCGTCTCCTCTGGCATCTACTTCGATAACTATTCGGGCATTCTGCAGATTTCCCGGAACTTCATCGGGACGTGGCCCGCGCTGGGCTTCCAATCGGCGGCCAACCTCAACTACCCGCTGGGGAACGCGCTGACGCCGAACGTCTCCGCTTTCAATCCGCTTCCTTCCGCCAGTTTGCCAGCCGCCGACCCCTTTGCGCAGTCCGCCTACTGGGCCGACCCCAACTGGAAAAACGCTTACTCGATTCAGTGGAATGGCGGGATTCAGCACCAAGTGACAAAGACGATGCTGCTCACGGCGAACTACGTCGGCTCCGGGACCCATCGCGCGAACATCGGCGGCCGCTACAACGTTGCTCGCACCCCCGGCCCGGGCAACTGGCGGGACCGCGCTCCCTTCCCTTATATCGCCGTGCCCATCTCGTGGGATCGTTCCTGGGGCAACACCAGTTATCATGCCCTGCAGACCTCGCTGGAACGACGGTTCTCTGCCGGCTTGGCGCTGCAGGTGGCCTATACCTGGTCGAAGGCGATCGACGTGGGCTCCTCTGGCTTCTTCGGCGTGGAGGGCCAATCGATACAGAACCCTTACGACATGCGAAGCGATCGCAGCGTGGCCAGCTTTAACGTGGCGCACAACGCGGTGATTGGCTGGGTGTATGATCTTCCCTTCGGCCGCAACCGCCACTTCCGTTCGGGGAATCGCTTCGTCGATGCGGTGGTGGGCGACTGGCAGGTGAATGGTATCGCCGACCTCCGCACCGGAAACCCTGTCAACGTGACCATCGCCGGCGACATCGCCAACACGGGCAACGTCGGCTACATGCGCCCGAACGTGGTGGGCAATTGGAAGAATGACAACCCGACGCCGCAAGCCTGGTTCAACAAGAGCGCCTTCGCCGCTCCGGCGCAGTTCACGTTTGGGAACGCGGGCCGCAACATACTTCGCGGGGATAACGTGAAGCGCTTCGACATCTCGGTGTTCCGGAACTTCCGCATCACGGAACGGTCCTACTTCGAATTCCGCACTGAAGGATACAACGTGTTTAACACGGTCACCTATGGCGACCCGACGGCCGAATTCACGAATGTCAACTTTGGCCGGGTCCTGAGTGCTTTGGGGGCCCGCTCGCTCCGCCTGGGAGGGAAGATCGTTTTCTAATCGTTCTCGGAGTTGCGCAGGACCTCTTCGCCGAAGCCGCCGTTGTGGGTGGGTTCGTGGTTGACCGAGGCCGGGGAGCGAAGGACGCGGATGGGCCGGGCACCGGCTTGGATGGAATCGCGGATGTCGCCGTCGGAGTCTCCGTAGCTGACCTGGGCGGCGATGCGCCGGAAGAATTCAGTTTTGGGCTGGCGATTTGTGAAGATCACGGCGGGGGCGTCGGCGGGCAGGGCGAACTCGCGACGGAGAAGGGCGGATAGGGTTTCGGTTCCGGTGAAGATGCGTTTGGTCACGAAGTAGATTTTGTCGCCGCGGGACTTGTGGAGGGCGATCAGTTCACCGGCGATCCACTTCTTCACGCTGTATTCGTCGAGACCGTTGTTCATTTTCGTCCAGAACTCGCGATACTGGGCGCGCTGCTCGGGTGTGGGAAGATCCTCCTCGCGGACCGCGACGCCGGCGGAGACGATGGCCGGGCCGTAGGTCCGGGTTCCCCACTGGAAGCCGGGCGAGGTGAAGAGCGCTGTGTCGTCGACGTCAAACACCACCGTGATTGGCTCGGGAGGCAGGCTGCGCGCGAGTTCGCCGAGCGAGATCAGGCGCTCGGCGCTCAGACAGGACACGAGGCTTGGCACTGCCACGGCGAGGAGGAGAAGACGAGAGAGGGTCATCGTCTACCAGGGCGGAAAACGAGCCGGGAAACGATCACGGGAATTCGCAGATTACACCCTAGTTGGAGCTTGGCGGGCGTGACGAGAGGTGTTGGAGCATGGTCTGGACCGCGGCGGGCGAGATCATGTGCCGAGGGGCGGTATCGTCGATGACGAGTTCGAAGCGGCCCTGGCCGGCTAGGGCTCGCTGGACGTCGCGCTCGTAGCGGCGGTAGGACTCCTCATATGGCGCTCCGCTGCCGTGCTGCTTTTCGCCGAAGCAACAGTCGTCTTGCCGGTTCAGGATTTGGATCTGGTTCCGGCCGGAGGCGCCTAGGACGTAGAGATCGGGGTAGCCGGAGAGGCGGTAAAAGCTGGGGAGAAATTGCTCCCAATCGCCGACCGAGGCTCCGGTGCGGAGGTAGAGGGGGATGGAGCCGGCGATGGGGAAGCTCATCTGAATCGTCGGGTCCAGGGCGGCGTAGAGCGTGGTCGCCCAGCCTCCGCCGGAGAGGCCGGCCATGTGGATTTTGCGGTAGGCGGGGCGGAGTTTATTGAGGCTGATGGCTACTGGTTCGAGGAAGTATTTGAGCGAGGTTATGTTGGCGTGGCCTCCGCAATCGCCGGGGCGCATGTGGGGCATGTACGCAAGTAACACTCCGTAGCCGGCGGCGAGGAACTGGTCGACGGCTGGGGCCATGCCGTAGGATTTGGGGTTGGCGGCGTCGTCGAAGGTGCAGGCGTGGCCGTGGTGGAGGACCATAAGCTGGCCATTCGGACTCAGGGGGAGGAGGTGGTGGGTCGTGTTTTCTTGCCCGGCTTCCATACGGATAGTGAACGTTTCGACGGATTTGGCGTTTTGGAGGTTGGCGATGGGGCGGGGTGCGTTCTTCTGAATGGCGGCTGGGAGTTGGGTTTTGGGGAAGCCGGAGGGGCCCCAGATGAACTCGATGAGCTCTTCGCGCTTGCGGCGGATGGCGGCGGGGGAGTTGAGGGTGATCGCCCGGTCGTCGACCAGGACGGGCGGGGGGAGACGGAGGATTTCGGCGACGGTGGGGGCGAGGCGGTCGGCCATGCGCTGGAAGCCGAGATCGTTGGGGTGGACGCCGTCGACGACGCCGTCGAGGTCGGCGGGGCCGAGGAGAGTCAGACCGTCGAGGAGGTGGAGGTTCTTATCGCCGGCGGCGATCTTGGCTTCGATCACTTGCCGAATGTGTTGGCGCATGGCGGTGAGGCGGGCGGGGTCCGTGGATGCCGCGATGGGGGTGATCGCCAGGACGGGGGTGGTGGGGTGCTTGGCGCGGATGGTTTCGAGAAAGGGTTGATAGACGGCTTGGAGCGATTCGAGAGTCGGGTTGTTTTGAGAGAAGTCGAGGACGAAGAGGGCGGGGTCGAGTTCGGCGACCATGGCGGCGACGGCGGGTTCGCCTTTGCCGTTACCGGAGAAGCCGAGGTTGACGAAATCGAGGTTGAGTTGGCGGCCGAGGATGGCTTGGTAGCTGAGGCCGGAGCGGCTGGCGCAGCCGCCCTGGGTGATGGAGGTTCCGTAGTAGACGATGGGCTGGGGGCGGGCGAAGCGGGTGGCGGGGGTGATGGTGGCGGTGTCATCGAGGCTGAGGCCGTGGATAGTGACGGGTTTGTAGAGGGGCAGATAGAGGGTGATTTCGCGGTCTTTGGCGGGGAGGTCGGCGAAGAAGACGAACTCGGTGGTTTTGCCTTTGGCGGCGTCTTTAGAGGCGGTGGCGGTGGAGCGGTAGACGCCGTCGAGATAGAGATCGACGCCGGTTTGGCCGAAGGCGTGCATGTTGGCCATGTTCGGCGGGCCGGGGTATTCGAGGCGGATGGCGAG
>JBKJLJ010000832.1:0-4984 GCA_046597015.1 Bryobacteraceae bacterium | reverse complement strand
ATCGCCAGTTTGGGAAGACGGAGTTGGCCGATCAACTGGAAGGGGTGAAATATTTGGTCAGCCAGGGTTACGTGGACGAAAAGCGGGTGGGCATCTATGGATGGTCCTACGGCGGGTATATGACGCTGTATTCTCTGTTTAATGCGCCGGAGACGTTCGCGGCCGGGGTATCAGGGGCTCCGGTGACGGATTGGCGCCACTATGACACGATCTATACGGAACGTTATATGGGTTTGCCGTCGCGGAATGAAGACGGCTACAAAGCGAGTTCCGCCGTCACCCACGCGGCCAAGTTACAGGGCAAGTTAATGATCGTCCATAACTTCCAAGACGACAACGTGCTGTTTCAGAATGCCCAGCACATGATCGATGCTCTTCAGAAGGCGAATAAACAGTTTGAACTGATGTTCTATCAGCAAAAAACTCATGGCGTCGCGGGAGCAGCGCGACGCCATTTGCTTGAAACTACGACCGGGTTTTTTGAGCGATCTCTGAAACCGTAAGGTTACTTTCCGGTACCGCCGCCGCCACCACCACGAACGCCCCCACCGGCGTCTCCACGAGCGGCCGGCGCGGCCGGGGCCGCTGCGGCACCGCCACCAGAAGGAGCGCCTCCACCAGGAGCCGCCATGCCGCCACGGCTATTCACGTTGTAACCGACGGCGCTATCGAACCGGGGTCCAGACATCCCACCGCCGCCGTTGGCACCGGGGTTCTGCACCGGCATCGCCGCCTGGATGTACTGATTGTAATAGCTGTTCACGCGGGACGGGCTGTAGTACATGAAGCCGAAGGGGCTCTGGAGCATGCCGGAAAGCGGCAAGTAGGTGTACATGTTGAAGTACGGGTTGTACATCCAGCCGCCTTGGGAATATCCCATGCCCATGCCACCATTACCCATCCGCTGGGCGGATTTGGCGGAGGCGATGTTGGCCATCGCCAACATCTCGGAGCGTCGGTTGGCCCAGCGATAGAGGGGGTCAGTGTCGTTCTTATCAAAACGGGCGACGGCGAAGGTGCCGGCAGTTTCCATCATGCGGCCCTCGCGGAGGGTGGTGGCGTTTCCGCCGGCGATGACCTGGGTTTCGCCTTTGTAAACTTTTACGAAGTTGGTGGCGTCGAAGCTGATCAGCGCCATCTTGCGAAGGGCGAAGGCGGCATCACCGACCAGAATGGTGATGGCGTGTTCTTTCGCAATTTCGGTCGCTTCGACGACTGCGGTGCCCGAGGTGAGCTGGACGCGGGTGTCTTCCAGGCGGTTGGCGATCATCTTAATCGACGAATTTTCGCCGATGCGGAGGATGACGCCAGGGGTCAGCAGCACTTCGGCGCGACCTTCTTGCGTCTTCAATTCCTGTTCCGGCTTCATTTCTGTAAGCCGGCCGCCCATTTTCAGAGCGACTTCCTGTTCGCCGAGCAGCACTCTGCCTTCGACGTGGGCGATGAGGCCCGACTTCGCCGAGATGGCCATCTGCGCCATGGCGCCGACAGACATCACAATTCCCAGGGATACCGCAGTCAAAAATCTCGTCATGGTAAGACTCTCCCAGTCTCGATCATCCGCTTTGTAGAAGCGTGCGTCAAGCAAACTCTTCATCGAAACTTTTGACGGTTGGATCAATGCTACGGTTTCGTGACAGTTGCTGTAAAGGATTCAAGGTGCCCGCGAACCAATCAGTCTGGTCTACCTGGCTAATGACCACCGCCGCCCACCGCACTTTTTTTCTCCGGTTTGTTCGCAGGTGGCCTGAGGACCTCTGGATCGCCGAGCATCTTCGATGGCCCTTTAATGGCCTCCGGCAGTGTGATTCGGGGGACCGTCACAATCCGGGAACGCGTTACGGGGACGAGCGGTTTTTTCGGGGTGTGGGGGACTGCGGCGACCGGTGTTGGCTTCGGCTTCGACGGAGGGGGCGGTTCGAGTGACGCAGGCGGGACAATCACAATCGGGATGGCCGCGGCTGCGGGGGGAGGGGGGGGCGAGGGCATCGTCCGAAGGTTGTCCCAGGTCGATCCGGGGGACCTGACCGTTAAGTGGACCGCTGTTGAAGCTGGGTTGCTTCCGCCCCACGCGTAGGTCAGAAGAGTGGTGTGGTAATCGCCACTTTCCAGCTTTTCAGGATGGACGATCAGGTCAACGGCATCAGATTCCAGGGCTGCGCCCGGGGGCGGCAGGGCCCCGCGGCGCGGGCGGATTTCGAGCCAGGGAGCTCCAGCCGCGGACATTGTATAAGCAAGCCCGGGATGGCTACCGCCGACCATCACCCGCTGGATGGAAGGTGGGCGTCCGCCCTTTTCGCAAGAAAAATCGAGGCTTTCGGCGGAGACTCGCAATATCGGGGCCATCGCGACCTCAAGGACGACCTGTTCGACTGAGCGCGCGCACCCGCTGCGGAGTTCGACGGAAAACCCAAAGCGACCCGGCTCCATCGGCGTCCCGCGTAGGTAGCCCATTTCGTCCAGACTCATTCCGGCCGGCAACGGACCGTCGACCAGGCGAGTCGAGGTCGTTCCCAACTGGCAACGACCGCTACTCTCTACTACCAGCGGCCCCTGGTAGTATGGCTGACCCACCAGGGCGAGTGGCAGGTTTGGGTTGAGAAGGCGCAGTTCGGCCCCCCACAATCCCATCGTTACTCCGAAGACAAAAACAGCCAAGTGCCACACCATTACAACCTCTATCGACAAAAATTCTCTACAGTTGAACAATTTCCTGGCGATATGTCTTGCATGTGCAAGTTCGTGCTCGCTCTAATCTTTCTGACGGCGGCCTTCGCTGCGGATCCGGTTCCGCCGTTCGCTAAATTGCCGAAAAATCTTCTGACAAATGATGGGGTGGTGTTGTTGGCCGAGGCGGGATTGGGCGAGCGATTTCTGCTTGAGCTGATCGACCAGAAGACGTCGCGTTTCGACACGAGCGCCGACGCGCTGGCTTCGCTCGCTCGCCAGGGACTTACCGAAAACATCCTCCGGGCGATGGTTCGCAAACAGGATCACGCCTCCGGCGTGCCGGGGCGCGGTAACGCGGAGAATCAGGTGGCTCTGGAGCCGCACATTCTGCGCGGTAAAGTGGTACGCCAACGCATGCTCGTCCCCGACGCGGTCGGGGGCAATGTTGGCATCATGACGATGGCTCCGGTCGTTTCCAAACCCGTTGGGGCCCCCACACCCGAAAAACGCGACGCCCACGCGGACCGTTGGTACTTGATTACCCAGCGCTAGGGCATTCCAAGTTTCGAAAGCCTTCCCTCGGGTTCTGGTCGCGCACGCCGGAGAGATTGTCGAATACGGCTCCCTGGCCCGAGCGCTGCTGCAGGGTGCTGAGCTGCTAGTCCTCGATGAAAGCTTCGCCGCGCTTGACCCGGAGAACCTGGAGCAGTGCCCGGAAACGGTGCTCCGGCGAGCCCCCAGCCTACGGGGGATCGCTCACCCCTAGCTTTGTAGCTCCTCCACAATCTCCCGAGCCGCCTGCCGGGCCTGTTCGATGGCCCCGGTCGGAAAGCTGATCGCACCAACTTTTGAATGCCCGCCGCCGCCGTACCGCTCGCAGATCGTGGCTAAATTATGTTTCACCTGGTCGCCCGCCCAGGGGCTGGAGCCCACGCTGACCTTGGTTCGGAATGTCTGTTCACTCACGCTCACGGTGTAGACGTTTTCCGGGAACAAATAATACGGAATGAACTTGTTGTATCCATCGATCCCTTGCTGCACCAAGTCGAAGAAGATGACGCCGCTCTCGGTCACCGACTGCTGACGGATCAGATCAATCGAACGAAGGTGCCGCTCGTAGAGCGGTCGGAACAATTCCTGGATCTCCGGCATGGCGATGATCTCTTCGAGCTTTTTCGTCCGCATCCAACCGATGATCCGATGGATGATGTCTGAGCCTTTGGCGGCCTCGATCAGCAAGGTCAGCTTCATCGCCGGAGCGGCTAACTCAACCGCTTCCTGGGCACTCGCGTACTGGGCTCCGTCGATAATATCCGCCCACTTGACGAGGTCGGCAAGGAAAGGATTCTCGTAACCAAATTTTTCTTTGGCGACGCTGGCGATGTACTTGGTGCAAGACCGAAAGGTGGGGTCGAAAAAATAATTACCCTTTCTCTCTGTGCGGAAGTGCTCCGCGTCGGCGGGGCTCAGGAAGGCGCTTTGATGGTGGTCGAACCACCACGTCAGGCGTTCATGCGGTGAATACTTAAAGTCGACGATGGCGTTCTCGTCACCGTCAAAAAGCTCGTTGGCAAAATACTGGTCTGCCGTGTGGGCCATGCCAGTATAAGCAAAGTGGGCGTCAGACTGGATGCGATCCGCGTAAAACTGGCTAAAAAAAGCGGCGGACGCAGATCCGTCAAAACAGTGGTCGTGATAGAGGACGCGTACAAGCATGGGCAAAATGAGGAGCGGAAAACTAACTAGGTTGCACTATTTACTCATACAATTGCAACTACCAAGGGATAGAATAATCGAAATGCGTTTCTCCCTCGTTGTCTTTGCCGCGCTGTCCCTTGGGGTCATCGGGGCCCAAACCGTCGATCGTCCCGTCCGATCGGTTGTCGATCCAGGTGCTGTCACGACCGGGCAAACCATCACCCCGGCCGGAGTTCCGACGGTGTTTGACGGTCGCGTTTACGCGGTGGCCTTCGGGGTGACCGGCGAAGAACTCGTTGTTTCTCATGCGTCCGGGGTATATCGACTGGACTGGCGCGGCAACCGTGTTTTATCTCGCAGTCCGCGTCGCGGGCGGGCGGCTTTGCAAGGATTGGCGGTTAGTGGAAGCGTGTATACAGCGCCGGCACCGAACAAGAAAGTTCAGCTCTACAAGGACGATAAGCCGTTCGGGGGACCGCTAGGAGAGGGTCTTGCAGGTGCTCTTTCGGTGCAGGGAAATCGCGCGGCGGTTCCACTGATCTATAACAATCGGCTGGCGGTTGTTGATCTGGGGACGGGCGATCTCGTGGCCAAGATCCAGACCGGCATCGCTCCG
>JBKJLJ010000741.1:0-2876 GCA_046597015.1 Bryobacteraceae bacterium | reverse complement strand
GTTTCAAAGACCTTGAAGATTCCCGCGAACATTCTGTCTCAGAAGCGCATCTAATACATGACAGCGATGTGGTCATCGTCACCACTCGACGGTTTCGATCAGAACCAACTTCACAGGTCTTGCGGATCATGGTGCTTTCAACGCTGATGTTCGAACGCAAACAGAGCGATACGAGGTGGTTCGCCGCCGGTCAATCGACGGCCGACGCGAATCTTCTCGCCACGCAACCCGTGCGCCTCCAGATACGGCAGCAAATTGCCTGTCTGTTTTCGATGATTCGGTCGGCATGCCTTCCGAATATGGGGAGTACAGGTTTGCCAGGCGAAGATTCCCCGTATGTCCGGCGACAATTATCCCTCCGCTTTAGCGACAATTAGAATTCCCGGCGGGAGTGCCGGGTTTTTCTTCCTTCCTGGGGGAGGGCAAAATGGAAGGAGGCCATGGCCGACTGGAGTTTTGCCCTCCCCCAGGAAATTTTTCTTTGGTGATTGCCGCCCGGCGGTCTTCGAATCACTCTTCGGGCACGGCGGCCTTCGATTGCTTTGCCGATTCCAGGCGATAGCTCGGGAGATTCACTTCCAGGATGACGCTGTGATGCACCAGCCGGTCGATGGCCGCCGCGGTCGTCAGCGGATCCTTGAAGATGCTGTCCCACTTCGAGAACGGGAGGTTGCTCGTCAGCATCACGCTGCCGCGCTCGTAGCGTTCGGCCAGCAGGGTGAACAGAACTTCCATTTCGTCCCGGCTCTGCTGCACATAGCCGATGTCATCGATGATCACCACTTCGAACTTGGACAACCGCTTCAACACACGGCTCAGCTTCAGGTCGCGCTTCCCCGCCAGCAGCTCTTGAACCAGCAGGCTGCATGGGCTGAAGTACACCGGGCGCTCCTGCTGGCGGATCAGTTCCTGCCCCAGCGCACACAACAAGTGTGTCTTTCCGGAACCACTGTTCCCGAACGCTAGAACGTTCTCACGGCGGTCCAGGAAGCCGCCCTCCAACAGTGTCCGCATCTGCCGCCCGACCTTCGCGGGCAACCGCTTCAGATCGAACGAACTCAGCGTCTTCTCCAGCGGCAGACACGATTCTCGAAGCATCCGCTCGATCCGCCGGGTACGCCGTTCGTCGCATTCCCGGTTCGTCAATTCCAGCAGATACCGCTCATAGCTCAGGGTCTCCTGTACCGCCCTCCGTGCCGTCTCTTCGAACCCTTCACGAAACGCTGGCAAACGCAGCATTTTCAACTGGTCCAACAACGTCGCGTTCACTTCCTTGTGAGCCGCCATTCCAAACCTCCCGGTCTTCGAGTAGTTGATCGAAACATGACAAATCCACCTCGTCCACCCGCACCGCCGTGACCTCCGGCACAAACGACGCACTGCGCACAAACTGCTCGACGGCCTGTGCCGTCAACTTCAGATCCCCGTCCAGCAAAATTCGAAGTGCGTCATCGACCAGCACTTCGCCCTCCAGCGCCGCCAGTTCCACGATCGCCAGGTACTCCCGGACGGCTCGTGTCGGCAGTTGTTCCTGCAACACGTCATACGCCATCCGAAAGCGGCTCGTCGGAAACAGATCCTCGCGATAGCGGTAGCGTTCGAACGCACCAGGCTTCCGCACCAGCCAACCGATCACGTGCCGGTAGTTGATCTGCTCCTGGCCCCGGCCCCGCAGTCGTGGGAGGCGTTCCATCAACGTCCCGCCGTACCAGACTTCCAGATCCTCGACACACAACCGAACGTCCACCAGCTCGCCGATCAAACGGCTCGGAACCGAGTAGGTGTTCCGATCGACTTTCAGCGTGCTCCCCACGCCCACGCGGACACTCACGCGCCGCCAGCTCTCGTAACGTCGAACCGGCAGGGGACGCAGTTTCAACCGTTCCGATTGCAGACGCGTCTCGCGGCCCAGGTTCCTCTGCCGGAGCAGGTCACCGAGAAACGTGGCGTACCCTTCACGACTCTCAAAATCCCGCGAACCACGCAGCATCAACGCCTGGTCCACCGCCGCTTTGAAGTGACGGTGAGACGACTCCACATCACCGTTCTCGTGCGCCTGACGTGCCTGAATGCGTTCTTTCTCCAAGCCGTAATGATCCATCAGACTCTGATAACGCGAGGTGAATTCCTTGGTCTCCGACAGGTTGTTGACCGCCGCACTCAGCCGGTCTGTCCGGTGCCGGAGCGGAACGCCCCCCAAAGCCCAGACCGCGCCCTGCAGGCCCTCGCTCAGGCTCTCGAAACTCTCCGAGAAACACACATTCGCCCATTCCCAATTCGAGTACGTCAACACGAAGTGAAACACCATGTGGTCGAACCGCTGACCGGTCAGCGTCACCTCCAGGCTGGTCATGTGGGTGAAGTCCGACGCACACAAACGACCCGGTTCGTGAACCTGGCTGAAGAACACTTCCTTCTCGGGCCCCTGCATGGCACGCCAGCGATGAACACCACGCTGAAACGTCCGCAACTGTCCATCCTGAAACTGACCTGGATACTCCCCCTGAAGCCAGACGAACAACACCTTCGCCTGCAAGCCGGGGTGCTCGCTCAACTGCTGCTCAACGCGTTCCCAGACCGTCGCAAAGGGATCGGTTCGAGTCCGCCAATCGTGACGTGCTGACAGGTCGCTGGGCATCCGTTCCGCCTTCCGGTATTTCCGGGCCGTCTTCTCATCCATGCCCGTCTTCAATGACGCCAGCCGCAGAGAAATGCCCGAGGACAACAGAGAAAATAGCTTCCGAACTTGGCCATCCAGAGTCATCGCAATCGTCCGCCGTTCGGAAAATTGCCATTTTCACCTCAAGACCAATCCGCTGCGCCCAAACCGGGAAATCTAATTGTCGCTGACGGGAAATCTAATTGTCGCCATACAC
>JBKJLJ010000676.1:0-3733 GCA_046597015.1 Bryobacteraceae bacterium | reverse complement strand
AAGAGCGCGTGGGTCAAAGAGCAGGAAGTCAAGATCGAAGGCCAAAAGATCGTCGGTTACAAGGTTAACCTGCTGGTGACGTTCGTACTCGAAGACCTGTAGTCGGCCGCCCGCAATTGCGGGCTCTCAACTCCAAGTAATCATTAGGAGGAACGGTATGAGGTTCTTTTTTTGCCTGGCGCTTTCCGGCGTGCTCTCATTGATTTGGGCCGCCGATCCAGTTTTGGGGAAATGGAAACTCGATGTCGTAAAGTCGAGGTATTTGCCGGGACCAGCACCCAAGAGCCAGACTCGGGTCTACGCGGCGGAGGGCGATGGGATCAAAGTCACGATCCGAACGGTCGGAGAAGACGGTAAAGCTATCGTCGTAGAACATCCCGTGAACTACGACGGCAAGGAGCAGCCGGTGACCGGTTCCCAGCAGAGTGACGCGATCGCGCTGCAGAAGATCGATGAATATACGTCGGAGTCAGTTATGAAGCATGCCGGTAAATTAATAGGCACAAACCGGCGTGTCGTGTCTGCAGACGGCAAGACAATGACCATCACGTATGAGGGCCTCGATAGTAGAGGGCAAACAGTGAAGGTTACAGCAGTGTACGACCGGCAGTGAGCGTCGGCCGATAGCTAAAGCGAAGCTTCCTGCTGGAAGTTTATCGGAGTAGGATGAGTTTGGCTCTCTGCGTGCAACCACCGCCTTGCTCTCTGGATTAACCAGAGAAGCCGATGGATCGAAAGGAGTTTCCCATGTTGTCACTGAAATTATTACCAGTTTTCTTGTCCTCGGTTGCTCTTTTTGCCGACGGACCCTCCGGCGCTAGACTCACCGGAAAGATCGAAAGTCTGCCCACTGGCGGAGTAATCGGCAGTTGGAAGGTTGCTGGCCGCACCGTGCAGGTCACGGCCGATACAAAGATCTCGTCGAACGCCGGTGGTGCGGCCATCGTCGGCGCGTGTGTCGATGTCACGGGCACAGCCTCCACCGCCACTGCCATCGCCGCCAGCAAGATTGACACGCGTCCCGCGTCAAAATGCGACAACAGTACTCCGTCCGGTTCCGTCGAAATCTTTGGTGCCGTGGAACTGTTACCCGCCAGCGGTCTGGTTGGCGATTGGCGCGTCGCCGGAACTGTGCTTAAAGTCACCGCCCTAACAAAAATCGAACAGGCCGGGGGACCCGTCGCCCTGGGTTCCTGCGCCGAAGTGCAAGGCACGCGCAACCCCGATAACTCCCTCGCCGCCATTCAAATCGAAATCAGCTCCGGTATAGGCGGCTGCCGACCGGACAACGGCACCGGCGGCAATGACCGCGATCCTCTCGAATTCCGTGGCCTGGTCCAGTCCGCACCTGCCACCGGCTCGCAACTCTGGACCGTCTCCGGTCGAAAAGTTCTTATAACTGCCACCACACCCGTCACTCCGCTGGGCACCAGCCTGGAAGCCGGTCGCTGTGTCGAAGTGCAGGGCCGCCTCGAGACGGATAGATCCGTCACGGCTACCCGCGTCCAAATTCTCGGCAATGGCGTTTGCAACAATGGACTCGATCGGCAGGCCGATGTATCGTTTTTCGGCACCATCGCCTCGCTGCCTTCTGGCAGCCTAATCGGTACTTGGAATGTGAGTGGACTCCTCGTCGCCGTCACTGCCGCTACGCGCATCGAAGGGGACGACTCGAAACCGGCGACCGGCGTCTGTGTCCAGGTCCGCGGCGATTTCGGTCCCGCCAACACCCTTGCTGCGCAGCGAATCGAAACCAAACCAGCGAGCTTCTGCGCTACGGGAACCGGTACGCCTGCCGGCGCGTACCGCTTTGAAGGCATGATCCAGCTTCTGCCCGCCAGCGGCATCCCTGGCGCGTGGAAGATAGGCAATCGAAACGTCATGGCCGACGCCAACACGGTACTTGACACCACCAGGGGTGCGGCCAGTATCGGTGGCTGCGCCGCCGTCACCGGTACGCTGCAAGCCGATAGCTCCGTCCGCGCTACCCGTATCGAAGTGCTGTCCGCTCGCGGTTCCTGTATTCTCACTGGCGGCATCGTCAACGCCGGCAACCTTTCGGGGATAGCTATTTCGCCCGGCATGATCGTATCGGTTTTCGGTCTCCAAATCGGACCGGCCACGACGCTTCCGCTCAATGTCGTGAACGGGCAGATAAGCAATCGGCTCGCCAATACGCAGGTGCTTTTCGACGGCACGCCCGCGACGCTGCTATTCGTCTCGAGCAACCAACTCAATGCGATTGTCCCCTGCAATGTGGCAGGAAAGTCATCCGTTAAAGTGCAGGTGGAGTCGAATGGCGCGTGGACCAATGTGGTTACGATTCCCGTATTCGCAACTTATCCGTCCCTATTCACGCAAGCCAATAGCGGCACGGGTCCTGGAGCGATCTTGAACTCTAACTTCACCCTCAACACGGCCGCCAACGCTACCGCCCGAGGCGCGACGGCCCTGCTCTTCGCCACTGGCGAAGGCCAGACTTCGCCCGCCTGCTCCGATGGTGCCATCACGTCCCTCACTGGCCCCTTCCCCGTACCCACCGCACCCGTCACGGTCGAAGTGGGCGGCAAGCCAGCTGCTGTCATCTACGCTGGCGGAGCCCCCGGACTCGTTCGCGGTCTCCTCCAGGTGAACTTCACCCTCGCCGCTGACACGCCCGTCGGTACCAGTGTTCCAGTCACTCTGAAGATCGGCGACCGCACCAGCCAGGCGGGTGTCACAATGACCGTCAAGTAACTTGCTCTCGCATGCTCAGGGGCCGCGGGCGTCAACCCCGTCCGCGCCTCATCCTCTGATTTCTTGATATATACTCTGCAAGTCCGCTAGTCCCCACCCGGGGATCTCGGACGCAGGTGAGGAAACGAATCTTCCCACCTAAAAGGAGCGTATATGAGGAGCAGTTTGCGAATTATGATTGCGACGGTCGCGATGGCGGCTGTGGCGCTGTGTGCCGATAACACTCTCGGCACCTGGAAACTAAATGCGGCGAAGTCGAAAGCGGCAGCGGGAGTGTCTCCGATCAAGAGCCTTATCGTAGTGCGTGCTGTCGTCGGAGGCGCCGTCAAGGTGAGCGCGAAAGGAGAACGGGAAGACGGCTCGAAAATCGACACCACCTACACGGGGAAGTACGACGGCAAACCCGCGACGATATCGGGCAGCGGTCTTCCCTACGACACCGTAGAGATCAAACAGGTGGATGCAGATACGGTCACGGACATTCGCTCGAAAAAGGGCGGCAAGTACAAAGCAACCGGCAAGTTTGCTGTATCCAAAGATGGTAAGTCGGCAACGCTTAGCACCAAAGGCACCGGAGCGGACGGCAAGCCATTCGAGGCCATGACCTCCTACGACAGACAGTAGGAAGAGATGATCGAGCCCCGAGGACTCCCCCTATGCCGGGGTGGCCTCGGGTCGCCCGTCCCTCAGCATCGCCTCACTACCGTCCGGCCCAAGCGCCGACCCGGCCTGCTGGCTCGACGACGTTGACGCGGCCAACCCGCGCTTGTTGTGGCCTGCCGGGTGGGAACTTGCTCGTGGACCCAAGGCCGCAGAGTGCGATTCCCGAGCCGATCTCGAGCGGACCGGTTGCGCTGGGCCTCGCCGCTCTCGGAATTCGTGCGCCCCCAGTCCCTGGCCCGAGCACTCAAAGTAGGGCAACTACCGCCGTTGTTGTAAAGAATCCTGGCAGCCTCCAGCGAGGGTGCCGTGGGTTCGGCCCTCTCCTCATCCGAAG
>JBKJLJ010000408.1:0-6359 GCA_046597015.1 Bryobacteraceae bacterium | reverse complement strand
GGTCAGGTTATAGCCAAGCCAGGTTCGATCAAGCCGCACAAGAACTTCAAGGGCGAAGTCTATGTGTTGAGCAAAGAAGAAGGCGGCCGTCACACGCCGTTCTTCAATGGCTACCGTCCCCAGTTCTACTTCCGCACGACGGACGTAACGGGTGTGGCGAAGTTGCCGGAAGGGACGGAAATGGTGATGCCGGGTGATAATGTCTCGCTTTCGATCGAGCTGATCACGCCCGTCGCCATGGACAAAGGCCTTCGGTTTGCAATTCGTGAAGGTGGCCGCACTGTCGGTGCCGGCACCGTAACGGAAATCGGCGTCTAATCAGATCGGGGTTTCGCCCTCGCGGCAGAACCCCATCGTCTACGAAGTAACCTGTAAATCACATGTCTCTACGAGAAAGCATTCGCATCCGACTCAAGGCTTACGATCACCGAATCCTTGATCAATCAACGCAAGAAATCGTCGAAACGGCGAAGCGAAGTGGCGCGCAAGTGGCCGGTCCAATCCCGCTTCCCACAATTCGCAATCGCTACACCGTCAATCGGTCTCCACACGTTGATAAGAAGTCGCGGGAACAGTTTGAAATTCGTACGCATAAGCGTCTTTTGGATATTCTAGCTCCCACCCAAGAAACCGTAGACGCCCTCATGAAACTCGATTTGCCAGCCGGCGTCGACGTCGAAATTAAAGCGTTCGGAAAGAAGTAAGATCCGCCGACAGGTTGAGGTAGCGATTCACTCGAATCGAACGGCTCCCTGGTCAGGCAAACGAATGAGATTGAACCTGCGGTAACGGCACAAGACGAAATCGTCCGGGCGGTTACCCAAGCCGAAGGAAATATATGAGCCCTGGAATTCTAGGCAAAAAAATCGGAATGACACAGGTCTTCCGCCCCGATGGGCAAGTAGTCCCTGTGACGTTGGTAAAGGCCGGACCTTGCGTGGTCGTTCAGCGCAAGACCTCTGCCACAGACGGCTACGATGCTGTGCAACTCGGCTTCATGGAGTACGTCAAGGCGGCGCGGATCAACAAGCCCGAAACCGGTCACTTGAAGAAATCTAGTGCCGAAGGGGTTCGCCATCTGAAAGAACTCCGACTCGGTTCGGGTTCCAGCGATTTGAAGGCCGGCGACCGGGTCCTGGCGAGCGACTTCAAGCCTAGCGAGAAGATCGATGTCATTGGAATCAGCAAGGGTCGCGGCTTTGCCTCGGTAATCAAACGTCACAATTTTCGCGGCGGCCCCGGTGGTCACGGCTCGATGTTCCATCGCGCCCCTGGTTCGATCGGCGGATCAAGCTTTCCGAGTCGTGTTTTCCCAGGTACCCGCATGGGCGGACACATGGGAACCGATCAGGTTACCGTTCGAAACCTGGAAATCGTCCAGATTGACGCGGAAGAAAACGTTATTGCGATCAAAGGCGCAGTTCCTGGGCCGAACGGCAGCTACGTCCTCTTGCGTCGCTCCAAAAAGGGGCAGGGCCGTTAGGCTGGAGAGAACATGCCGAAAGTAAATGTACTGGACCTAAATAATCAAATCGTCGGCGAAATTGAATTGTCCGATTCCGTGTTCGCGGCCGACGTCAACGAAGCGCTGCTATACGAAGCCGTCCGCAACTACCTCGCTAATCAACGTCGCGGCACCGCTTCGACCAAGACGCGGCACGAGGTCGCTGGCTCGGGCAAGAAATTGTGGAAGCAGAAAGGCACTGGCCGCGCTCGAATGGGCTCTATCCGTTCGCCATTGTGGCGTCATGGTGGTACCACACACGGACCGCAACCCCGTGACTACTCCTACAAGCTCCCTTCCAAAATGTTGAAAGGGGCTATGCGTTCCGCCCTCAGCGCGAAACTTCGGGACGGCGAATTGCAGGTAGTTAGCGAGTTCAGCCTCACCGATCACAAGACCAAAACCATGGAAGGTGTGTTGGGGAAGTTCTCCTCACCGAAGACCGTCCTTTTAATCGACAACATCGAGAACCGCAACCTCAAATTCGGTTCCCGTAACATCCCCGGCGTGACCCTGCTCGAAAGCAAAGATGTGAACCCCTACCACCTCCTTGGTGCACGGAAAGTTCTCATCTCCGAAGTGGCCGCCAAGCGCCTATCGGAGGGTCTCTCCAAATGAATCTTTATCAAGTAGTTCGTCGCCCCATCGTCACCGAAAAGGGCTTGACCAAAAAAGAAGACGAGAACACGCTCACGTTTGAAGTTCATCCGGACGCCAACAAAGTTCAAGTTCGTCAGGCGATCGAGAAAATCTTCAAAGTGAAAGTGGCCGACATTCGGTCAATGAACATCGAAGGCAAGTTACGTCGCCGGGGCAAGTTCGCGGGTTACCGTTCGGACTGGAAGAAAGTATACGTGAAGCTCAGAGCCGGCGAGAAGATGCCGGAGTACGCGGAGATCTAAACCATGCCGATGAAAACATTCCGTCCGTTTACGCCGAGCCGCCGTTTTATGACGGTGGTAACGCGGGAAGAGATCACCAAGCAAACTCCGGAAAAGTCGCTCACGGCGGGACGCCAGAAGTCTGGCGGCCGTAATAGCAGTGGGCGGGTTACTTCCCGCTTCATCGGTGGTGGACACAAGCAAACCTACCGCATGATCGACTTCAAGCGCGACAAGGCAGGTATCCCCGCCAAAGTCGCAGCGATCGAGTATGATCCAAATCGCTCCGCCCGGATCGCCCTGCTGAACTACGCCGATGGCGAAAAGCGGTATATCATCGCTCCGCTCGGCCTGGAAGTTGGCAAGACGGTAACCAGCGGTCCCGACGCGGACATCCTGATTGGCAACTCATTGCCCCTAAAGAACATCCCCGCCGGAACGTTTGTTCACAACATCGAACTGAAGCCTGGCAAGGGTGGCCAAATGGCCCGCTCTGCCGGAACGCTCGCCCAGTTAGTCTCGAAAGAGGGCGGCATCGCCCTGTTAAAACTGCCTTCGGGTGAAGTCCGGAAAGTTCAGTTGGAATGCGCGGCCACGATTGGTCAGGTTGGAAACACCGACCATGAGAACGAGTCGCTCGGTAAGGCTGGCCGTACGCGGTGGTTGGGCAAAACACCTCACAACCGCGGCGTTGTAATGAATCCGGTCGACCACCCCCATGGTGGTGGTGAAGGTCGCACCTCGGGCGGACGTCATCCCGTCAGTCCTTGGGGACAGCCGACGCGTGGATTCAAGACGCGTAACAACAAGCGGACCGATCAATTCATCGTCACCCGCAAGAGTAAGAAGCGCTAGGAAGGAAACCAGACATGGGTCGTTCACTTAAAAAAGGGCCGTTTATCGACGACCACCTCCTCGCGAAGGTGGATGTGATGAACGCCAAGAACGAGAAGAAGGTCATTAAGACCTGGTCGCGCCGGTCCACCATTCTGCCCCTTTTCATCGGGCACACGCTTGCCGTGCATAATGGTAGGAAGTTCATCCCGGTGTACGTAACCGAAAATATGGTGGGACATAAGCTAGGCGAGTTTTCGCCGACGCGGACCTTTAAGGGCCACCAAGCCAAGACGAATGAAAAGTCGAGCCGGTAGGGAGAATTCAGATGCAAGCAAGAGCAGAAGCCCGATACATCCACGTCTCCCCGCAGAAAGCCCGCTTGGTGGTCGATCTCATCCGCGGCGTTAAAGCCGGCGACGCCATCAACATTCTTCGGACCACCAACAAACGCATCGCGCCGACTGTCGAGAAAGTTCTGCGGAGCGCAATCGCTAACGCTGAAAACAAAACCGAGTCGGTTGACGTGGACAAACTGTACGTCAGTGAAGCCTACGTTAACGATGGCCCGCGCATGAAGCGGATTCGTCCTGCCCCGATGGGCCGGGCCTATCGCTACCAGCGGCGGATTTCCCACATTGTCGTAACCGTTGCTGAAAAGCAATAGACGTCGATGCCCAACACCAAATTAGAGCCAAACGAGAAATCGAGTTAGCATGGGTCAGAAAACACATCCATACGGATTCCGGCTAGGGGTCACCAAAACATGGCGGTCGCGCTGGTTTGCCAAGCAGGACTACGCCAAGTTACTGCACGAAGACCTCAACCTGAGAGAATCCCTTACCAACCGCCTCAAAGCGGCTGGCATCAGTTCGATCGAAGTCGATCGCCCCGGCAACAAACTGCGGATCACGATCCGCACGTCCCGCCCCGGCATCATCATCGGACGAAAAGGCGCGGAAATTGAGAAGCTCAAGTCGGACCTTGCACAGAAGACCAACCGGGAAGTCTTTATTGACATCCAGGAAGTCTCTAAGCCGGATCATGACGCGCAACTCGTCTCCGAATCGATCGCGATGCAACTCGAAAAGCGAGTGGCTTTCCGCCGCGCGATGCGCAAGGCTGTCGACAATGCCAAGCGCCTTGGCTGCAAAGGGATTAAGGTTCGGGTCTCCGGTCGACTGAACGGTGCAGAAATTGCCCGTAGCGAATGGTATCTCGACGGCCAACTCCCCCTGCACACGCTGCGTGCTGACATTGACTACGGTTTCAGCGAAGCATTCACGACTTACGGAGTCATTGGCGTCAAAGTTTGGATCTACAAAGGCGAGATCCTCGGTGACTTCCGCAAGGGAACCGAGCCCGAACCCCGTCGCGCTCCCCGTCGGGAGCGTAATGATCGGAACGATCGCCCCGATCGCGGAGATCGTGGCGGCGAACGTGGCAATCGCAGTGCCGATGGGCGCGCCCCGCAAGGTGCTCCGGCTGGACCCCCGGTGCAGGTGGCTCCGGCTGGAACTGAAGCGGCTACTCGTCCGATCGCCCCGCCCCTGGCGCCTGTGCAATCGGCATGGAAAGCCGAGCCGGCCTCCGATGTCCCGACCGACATCGTTGACGGTCAGTAACTTAATAGAATTCAGAATCATTTTCGATACGGAGAATTTTTGCCATGCTGATGCCCAAAAAAGTCAAGTACAGAAAGCAACAGCGCGGCCGCATTACGGGCAAGGCCTGGCGCGGCAGCACTTTAGCTTTCGGTGACTACGGCTTGAAGGCCATGGAGTGCGGCTTGATCACGGACCGGCAGATTGAGGCCGCACGTATTGCGATGACGCGATACATCAAGCGCGGTGGCAAAGTCTGGATCCGGATTTTCCCGGACAAACCGATCACCAAGAAACCCGCCGAAGTCCGCATGGGCTCGGGAAAGGGTCCGCTGGATCACTGGGCGTGCGTGATTCGCCCGGGCAAGATCCTGTTTGAGATGGAAGGCGTGGCACTTGACGTTGCTACGGAGGCAATGCGGCTCGCCGCTCAAAAGCTTCCCATGCTCACGAAAGTAGTCAGCCGCGATCATCAAGCCTAAGCGCTAGCGTAACTAGAGAAACCAAGCAGGAATAACGATATGAAAGCCGAGAAAATCCGGGGGCTCGAAGCAAGCGAGCTGGAAAAGCAGGCCAAGGCTAACGAAGAGCAGATGTTTCAATTGCGCTTCCGGATGTCCATGGGCCAAGCGGACGGTTTGAAGAAGTACCGCGAACTCAGGAAAGACCGGGCACGGATTTTAACCATCCTGCGCGAGAGGCAAGGAAAGTAATCATGGCGGCTGAAACCAATCAATTAGCGGTCCCGGAAAAGGCTGGCCAGGCGAAAGTCGGCGAAGTCGTCTCGACCAAAATGACCAAGACCATAGTGGTCGAAGTTACCCGACGGGTGAAGCACCCGCTCTACAAGCGCGTCATCACCAAACGGCGGAAGTTTTACGCCCATGATGAAAACAAGACGGCCCGCACGGGCGATGTTGTCCGGATTACGGAGCACCGGCCCCTCAGCCATTTGAAGCGTTGGGCGTTGGCGGAAATCATCCGTAAGGCCGTCGTCGTGGAAGAGGCTATCATCGCCCCGGTTGCCCAACCCAAAAAGAAAACAGTTGCCAAGAAGTCTGGCAAGTAAGAAACCGACCACACATAAGGAGGCTGGAAAAACTACATGATCGGAATGAGAACAATCCTCGAGGTCGCTGACAATAGCGGCGCTCGTCGTTTGCAATGTATCCTGCCCCGCGGTGGAGACCTCGGTGCGCATGCTGGATTGGGAGATATTATCACGGCGTCGGTAAAAGAAGCTGCACCGGATTCAAATATCAAGAAGGGCAAGGTTGTTCGGTGCGTAATCGTTCGGATGCGCAAGGAAGCTCGTCGCAAGGACGGCACCTACATCCGGTTCGATAACAACGCCGCTGTCCTTATTAATGACCTGGGCGAGCCTATTGGCACGCGCGTCTTCGGACCTGTCGCCCGGGAACTGCGAGATAAGAAGTATATGAAGATTGTCAGTCTCGCTCCGGAGGTGCTGTAATGGCAACTCCCAATGACCCGATGAAAATCAAACTCCGGAAAAATGATGTTGTAAAGGTCATC
>JBKJLJ010000331.1:0-8788 GCA_046597015.1 Bryobacteraceae bacterium | reverse complement strand
GCCGTCCCGTAGGCCGAAATCTCATAGTGCTCCACTCGCTGCGCCGAGGCAATCAGTCCCAGGTCGGCACTCATTGGCTCCTTATCCTTGCCCTCTTCCATGGTCTCTTGTCCCTCGGCAATAAGACCCATCATCGCCTTACATGGCTTGGGTTCCGCCGGTTGACCCAGTTGTTCGAAGATCTGCCGCAGGCGTTGAATCTGCCCCTCTGTCTCGACGAGGTGCGTCGCGAAAGCTTCCTTTAAATTGGTGCAGTTGGCGGCTTTGGCCATCGCCGGCAGCGCGCCGGCTAACTGCGATTCGGCATGCAGTAGATCCTGCAATTGATCGACAAGTAATTCTTTAATCTGTGACATAAAAATCTCCTTGGAACTAGTTCTTGACGGAAGAGTGGGTTTCTGTTGCATCGTCGCCGGCTTCGCGAGTGCCGGCCTTCGGCGATATAAACTGCCGGAAGGCAGGCGCGGTGACCATTTGCCAGTCACCTCCGGTATTCCATGGACCCTCGGCGTCCGGCTCACCACGATCGCCGATGCCGGTTGAGTCGTTGAAATATTGGTCGACCAGCCCCGGGGTGGGGGGAATCCGGCCAATGGAAAATTTCGGTTTGCCCATGCTTTCGAGTGCCGCCGTAAACGCTTTCAAGTGCGTAATCTCACGGCTCATTAGGAACTGCAGGGTGTCAATCGTGCCCGGATCGTCGGTGAAGTTGATCAGTCGCTCGTAAACGATCTTGGCTCGTGCCTCCGCTGCGATATTGCTGCGCAAGTCCACATCAAGTTCCCCCGTCACTTTCAAATAATCGGCCGTCCACGCGTCACCCATTGAGTTGATCAGTGCCACGCCTCCCCCGCCCGCGATCGCGATCAAGGGATCGGCCATCGCCGCGTTCCTGTCGCTTTTGGTAGGCTTCAGGTGCATCCTTGCCAAAGTTCCCACCACTTCGAGGTGGCTTAATTCTTCCGTGCCAATGTCCATAAGGAGGTCTTTACGCTCCGGGTCATCGCAATTGAGCCCTTGCAAGGAATACTGCATGGCCGCCGCAAGTTCGCCATTCGCTCCGCCAAACTGCTCCAGAAGCATATTGCCGAACCGCGGGTCGGGTTGCCCAATCCTGACGGTATACATAAGTTGTTTGATGTGGTGATACATGCATGAAACTTTTGCAATCGAAGTGCCATTTTCTGCCGCCCACTCGACCCCGACATAATGTGTGGTGTCTCTTCAAAAACAAACCCTGGGGAAAGTCCGTCGAGACCCGGCGTTCTTACTCATTCCGCGTCCTTTGCTCAGGACACTCGATTTTCGAGACGATAACAAACCTGTCGAGAATGAGGGATGCCTCGAATCGAGCCCGTCGCCTTGCGCGCGTCTAATATAAAGCCGTCTTTATGACGCCCGATTAGGATAGTGACGCCAGGTCGTCACATCCCCTCCGCAGGATGGAAGTCTCTGAAGACACGCTCTGCGGGGTCGAGGGCGATCGGCTCAGTCCGGCTGAATCGCCTTTTGACCGCCACGGGGTCCACGCCCCCAACGATGTTCGTGATAAGCGAACTACATTCGGACCCAGCACCCGGGCCGTTCATAGCCTTGGCAACGTTCTGTGGCATCAAAATTGCTAAAAGATAATTGCCGGAGCAGCGTTTTCGTAGTTTTAGCTGCACATTGCCAACCGAAGGAGAACGGCGCCAGGGAGGCAACCGGTATGGACAGTCCGAGGAAGGTTTCTCGCAAAGCATTATTTATAAGGTGTAACAAGGTTTTTGCCGTATCCCTTGCTTACGGTGTTAGGGGTGACGTTAAGCCGTCAATAAGAACTACCCAACTGGACCGGCATCATTACTATCCTTCTTTGTAAGCAAACCTTCCTCGACTCGGCCCGCCTCAATGCTACTGACGGAAAGGGAGAATCTCACATGAAATCCATTGTAGTATCGCTCATTGTCGCCATGGCAGTACCACTAGCCAGTGTGGCGGAGCATGAAGAAAAGAAGCTCACGCCGCAAATGATTAAAACAATGATTGAGTATAAGCTCATTCAGGACAAAATCTCCAAAGACGACTTAATCAAGATCGACGTTGAGGATGGCAAGGTAAGTCTAAGCGGTACGGTCGAAAATATGGGCCAATTGCGGCGAGCCGAGAAGATCGCTTACGGAGTCACGGGAGTCCATACGGTGAAGAATGGGCTAAAGGTGGACATGCATGGAGACATGCCAGACCAAAAGCTCGCCGATTCCGTGGCATCCGCGATTCGCGGATCGGTGTGGTTTGACATCTTCGATTGGGTGGAAGGGAATGTGAAGGAAGGGCGGGTAACCCTGCGCGGAGCGGTCCGGGAGCCGTGGCGGCGAGGCGAGTACGAGCGGTTAACGGAGAATCTGCGGGGCGTAGCGCAGGTAGACAATCAAATCGTCGCGCTTCCCTTGTCCCCGTTCGACGATCAACTGCGAATTGTAATCGCGCAAAACATTTACGGAAGCCCGCAATTCACGCGTTATGCCAACCGCTCGTTGCCGCCCATTCACATCTTGGTGGAGAACGGCAAAGTGACTCTGAAAGGGGCCGTCAACTCCCAACTCGAAAAACAGATGGCGGGGATGATTGCAAACCAGACGCAGGCGTTCGCGGCCGATAACCAATTAGTCGTAGAGGGAAAGGGTTGATCGGTCGCCTCATAGACTGTCGTTGTAAGCGAGCACGGGAATCTATCACATAGGCCAATGCGCCCACCTATTCATCCCGGCAGACGGGCGGCCGTTTGGTCGCCCTAACTGCCCGGACCAGATAGCCCACTAATTTCCAGCAACTGCCGCAGCACCCCTCCTATCTTCGAAAATTCCAAATAAGCCATAGGTTTTCGAAAATAGCCGGCCCCCAACCTGGCCGCCTCGGCTCGATCCTTCGGGGAATCCGACGAACTGACGATCAGCACGGGAAGCATACTCCACCGCTCGCTAGCCCGTACCCACCGAAGCACCTCAAAACCATCGATTTTGGGAAGGTTGAGGTCCAGTAGCAGCAGGTGGGGGCAAGGAGAATCGGGGTTACTCTCCGCCCTGTCCATAAATTGCACCGCCAGCTCCCCGTCCCCGGCGGCGTAAACGTCAAAGGGCAGATTTTCCATTCGAATAACTTCCCGCACAACCAAAGCGTCAGGGAGGTTATCCTCGGCCAGGAGTAGGTTAAACCGCGGCGCCACGGTCCCGCTGTGGGCCTCGCCGGATGGTGAAGTAGAACGTAGATCCCCTTCCAGGTTCGGATTCGACCCAGATCCTTCCCCCGTACCGCTCAACCACACGTTGGCAAATCGCCAAGCCGATCCCGGTACCGTCGAATTGTTTGTCATTGTGAAGACGCTTGAATACACCGAAGATCTTCTCATTATACTTGGGATCGATTCCGATCCCGTTGTCTTTTACAGAGAAACACCAGTCGCCGCCGCGAATTTCAGCGGAGACATGGACCCGGGGTGGCTCGTTTCCCCGATATTTGATCGCGTTACCGATCAGGTTCTGAAATAGTTGTTGTAGGTGGGCTTTCCCCATGAGCACCTCGGGCAACGCGTCCTGCGTCACGATGGCCCCGCACTCCCGAATAGCCTCCGCCAGGCTTGCAAGGGTGTTCTCTACCACGGCCGTCGAATCAACCGGCACGTCGGGGCCGTCCACAATCCCCGCCCGCGTATAGGCAAGCAGATCAGTAACTAGCGTTCCCAGACGCCGGGCCCCTTCGGTAAGAAAGCCTAGAAACTGCTTCCCCTCCTGGTCCAGCAAGTCGCCGTACCGCCGGGCGATGACTTCACTATAGACGGCCACGTTCCGGATCGGCTCTTGCAAATCATGACTTGCGGCATAGGCAAATTGTTGCAAGTCATCATTCGCCCGGCGCAATTCCGCCTCTCTCTCTATCTGCTCGTGAATCTCTGTACTGGAACCAATCCACAGGGAGATGTTCCCTGCCTTGTCCCGCATCGCCTCCGCCCGGCTCAGGTGCCAGCGGTAAGCTCCATCCGCCCGCCGAAACCGATGTTCAAAATGGAATGGAGATCCAGAATTAATCGCTTCGCGCCAAACCTGGACGTTCGCATCAAGGTCATCGGGGTGAATAAACTGCTTCCAACCCCAATCTCGGATTTGATCAAAGGACAACCCTGTGAACTCGACCCATTGCCGATTGTGGTAATCCGCATCGCCATTGGATTTGGCCGTAAAAATCTTCTGCGGCATCGATTCAGCCATGAACTCAAATCGTTCCCGCTGCTGGCGTGCCTCCCGCATTCCGGCTTCCCGATCGAGCAGTGCACCGAGCAGATCGTTGTCCCGTGACTCGATCCCAGCCAGCATTGTATTAAAGCGATCCACCAGAACTCCGAGTTCGTCGTCGGAATGTTTTTCGGCGCGAACCCGATAATCACCGCTCTCCGCAACCGATGTCGTCGCGCGCACTAAGCTGGCTATCGGCATCGTGATGATCGACTGCAATCGCGTTGATAAGAGAACCGCCAATAAAGTCGATAGGAACAAGATACCGAGCACTGTGCTCCCGTAGACGGTGGCGCGCTCGCCGATTTCCCCCAAATCATACTGGAGCATAAAGGTGCCGAGGCGGTCTTTTCCAACCTGCACGGACTGCGACACGAACAGGTCTTCCGCCGTGAATCGCAGTGCATTCTGCAGGTCTACGGGCGGACACCGGAAATCACCCTGGCGGGAATACTTTGCTAGCACGGTCCCATCCACCCGATAGAGGCAGGCCCCGGCGATGTGGGGCCGGGCCCGCAACGCCGCCAGCGTTCCAGTAGCCGATGCCGGGTCATTGAACGCCAAGGCAGCGGTACTGTTATCGGCGATGATACGGGCTAACGCGGAAAGGTTCCGGCGCAGATCGCTTCGAAACAGAATAGAGTCTGCCCAGACGATACCCATGCCGGCCAGCCCCATGCTCATGGTTGTCGTCAGCATGATGAGGATGACGAGTTTTTGCTTTATTGGGAGGGAGCGAAAACGAACCATAGGATTTATTTTTCCACCGCTATCGCGACGCTCAATAGTTTGGAACTGAGTTTCAGGGCGGCATTTCCCGCCCTGGTTTGATTAATAGCGAAACGCACGCGGTGATTGTCGATGACGAAACCGATCATGCCGCCCTCGCCAAGGAAACGCTTCCCTTCGCCGACCGTTAATAGTCCGGGCGTAACGGGACGAAGCAACTTTCCAATGTCCCGGTCGGATTTGCCGACAAAGAGCACTTGACACTGTTGTGGGGATGGTGCCGATTTGAGTCTTTGCAAGGACAGCCTTCGACCAGCGACAGTTTCCCCGGCAATCAGTAGCTCCAAGGCATGTCCCATCGACTCGTCCTCCATAACGCAGATATTAAAGGGCGATCCGGGTTCCGCAAATGAGGTCGAGGGCCATTCAATGAACTTGGTGAAGTTTAACAAAAAAGCGCCTTTCACCTGATCCTCCAACGATTGCTGCGCCACGAGACGGAAGCCCGATAAGCCGATTAGCAAGCAAACCACGACGACACCGCGACGCCGATAGTGGCGGCCTAGCCACCGCGCAACTCCGCGGCTTGTCCCTAGAATCGCCATGTGGTAGTGACGTAGACCGCCCGCCGGACTAATTCGCCCGCTGGGCCAAACTCGAGATGGCCTTGCTTAGGCAGATGGCGACCGACCAGCGAAATCTCAAACTGATCAACCGGCTTCCAACCGAATCGAACATCAAACACCGTATACGCCGGTACGGGAGGTCCCGACGCCAAAGAGAGCGCCCCGACGTGCCGGACCCAAAAGTCCAATGCCGTTTTGTGGGGCAGATCCATAGTGGAGCGAAGCGAAAACTGGTTGCGCGGATCAAACCCTTCCTGACGGCCGCCGCTGCGATCGGTACTTCCGGGTTCGACGCTCAGCCGTTTTTGCAGGTTAGAGTATCCCGACGTCAACCGCCACCACGGTTGGATCTGGTACCGAGCGGTGATCTCGGCGCCAAACGTTTTACCGAAAAGCCGATTGGCAAGCAGGAGCGGAAGTCCGCCACCCGTTGACAACTCCTGGCTGCGCAAACGATCGTACCGGTTGTAATAAGTGGCAATGTCCAACGAAATCTGTGGCAACGGGATCACGCGGTAACCAAGCTCATAAGCCGTGAGGCGCTCCGGTTGAAAACCGGCGTCACCGCGAATGAGCACGATTGCCGAATTCAACGCCCGGATGCGCAGATCCCTATCAAACTGAGTGGGAAGCCGGACCGCGCGCGAAATTGCGCCCCAATAGCTGTGATGCGTATTCGGGGTCCAGCTCAAGCGCGCCGATGGCTGGACGTTCCACCCGGCGAAGGTCTGGTTTTCAAACTTGGCACCGAGGGTCAGGTGCACCGTCTCCGATAGCGCGATCTCGTCCTGACCAAAAATATTGAAAAGTGCTAGGTGCCGGCCAGAAGGTTCAAAAAACAGCACGGTCTGCGGCTTAGCCATATTGTTGCTCGCCCGATATCCCATTCCCCACACCACGTCATGGCGCTCACCCGCATGAAAGTGATGCTGCGCGTCGACGTCGTACGTGTTCCGCGCTTCATCCACTTGATTCGGCACGCGGCGTGTCGTTCGGTCGTAATAGGATTGCACCTGCAAGTCGGAACCATTACGCAGTTGATGCTTCCACCGGGTGAGCAGATTTCCCCCATGAATCGCGATGTCCGCACGATTCAAAATACCCGCTTCGCCGGAGTAGACATCGCCTTGCACGGTCAGTTGATCGGCCGGAGTGATTGAGGTGTCGACACGGAAGCCGCCTTGTCCGATTTGATTGGGATCTTTGGCGTCCGCTCCCGTAAGCAGCCGGAGAGAATCCCGATTGAAGAAATTACCGTAAACCCGATACGCGGTGTGCTCACCCACCGCACCGCCGTAACGAAGGGTAACGAAGCCTCGCTCGGCTACGCCGCCGCCCGCCACGAAAAGTCCTCCCAATGTGTCCTTGGCGCTTTTCGTGATGATATTGATCACCGCGTTCACGGCGTTACCGCCCCATAACGTCGCGCCGGGTCCGCGAATGACTTCAATTCTGTCGATGTCCTCGATTACAGCGTTTTGCATGTCCCAGAAAACGCCGCCAAACAGCGGGCTGTACAGACTGCGGCCGTCCATGAAAACCTGTAACTTATTCGCGCTCGTGGTGTTGAAACCGCGAGCACTGATCGGCCAACTGCCGTTGTTGAACATCGCCACTTCTAAACCGGTGGCCAGCCGCAGCGCCTCGGGTATGTTCCGCACGCCTGTCCGGTGAATTTCTTCCTGCGTGATCACATAAACTGCCGCGGCGACGCGGGAGAGGGGCTCCACTTTTCTGCCTGCCGAGGTAACCTCGATTTGCGAAAGTTCTTCGAGGCTGAGGGCTTTGAGTGCGGCCGGAGTGGGGAGGGGCGGCACACCCGGTTGCGCGTGGCTCGTCACGACGGGCAAGAGCACGGCCAGCACACAGAGTGACCGCGAAAAACTCAGCCGGAGGACTCTCGGGGGGGCAACGAGGATCGTCATGACTTTTCCGATTGTAGTGCAAAGCAAAGCCTGAACCAAGCAAAAGTCAGGGCGATCCGGCGGCCGCATGGTGCCCAAAAGCTGCTTCCTGTCGTTTAAAACAGGGATCAACGAACCCAATCTCGATCTACTTACTCCCTCCCCTCGATTTTCCGCCGGTTAGAGGCTGCCACACCCGTCCTTGCAGCAGCGCACGGGGAACGGATTGGTCAGCAACCGGGCGAAGTGTTCCTGCAGAACATTCCAAATCGGTTTGCATTTCTCCAAAGTCTCCATTTGCCTAAATCCATTACCCGTTTCGCCCGGCCGAATCAAATGATATAGTGTTGCCGTGTACCGCCTACTCTACGTCCTTGCGCTCGCATCCGTAGCCCTTCCGGCCCTCGCGCAACGCGCCCCGCTCTTCAAGGATGAGATCCTCCCTGTGCTCGAAAAGAGCTGCACCAAGTGCCACCGCCCAGACCAGAAAATGGGCGGCCTCGATCTCTCGACCTTCTCCGGCCTCATGGCCGGCGGTTCCAGTGGCCCCTCCATCGCCCCCGGCAAGCCCACTCGCAGCCTCCTGTGGATCATGATCGACTCCGGCAAAATGCCCATGGGCGGAGTGCTCTCCGCCGCCCAAAAGCAGCTCATCCGGACGTACATCGAACAAGGCCGCTTCCCCTCCGCCGCACTCGACGCCGCCCAACTCGCTAAAGAAGCCGCCCGCATCACCCCGGAAGCCCGCCGCTGGTGGTCCTTCCAACCACCCGTCAAGGCCGCCCAGCCCACGTCCATCGACGCCTTCATCCAAGCTAAACTCCAAACCAAAGGCTGGCAGATGCAGCCCGAGGCTGATCGCGTCACCCTCCTCCGCCGCGTCTACTTCGGCCTCACCGGCCTGCCGCCCACCCCCGCCGACACCGCCGCCTTCCTCGCTGACACCGCGCCCAACGCCTACGAAAAGGTCGTCGACCGCCTCCTCGCCAGCCCTCGCTACGGCGAACACTGGGGCCGCCACTGGCTCGACATCGCCGGGTACTCGGACACGCGCGGCGACGCCGGCGACTCCGAACGCGAGTCCGCCTGGAAGTATCGCGACTACGTCATCAAAGCCTTCCACAACAACAAACCCATCAACCGCTTCCTCCTCGAACAGTTCGCCGGCGACCAGCTCGTCAACTATAAGCCCGGCCCCACGCCCACCCCCGAGCAGATCGAAGCCATCACCGCAGCGGGGTTCCTCCGGACCACCGCCGAC
>JBKJLJ010001037.1:0-3197 GCA_046597015.1 Bryobacteraceae bacterium | reverse complement strand
GCCGGCATAATCAACGAAATCGCCGCCAACATCAGCATCGTTGCTTGATTGTTCGCTGCCACTTGGTTAAACTGCTGCGCCTTAAACTTAACCCCGCCCGCCAACATCGACAAACCCATCACAAGCAACACGTTTCCGATAATCGACCCTGTCAGCGACGCCTTCACCACGTCATGCAATCCCTTCTGCAACGCCACGAAGGCGATGATTAACTCGGCGGCGTTGCCAAACGTGGCATTCAACAGAGCCCCAACGCCCTCCCCCGTATGCGTCGCCAAATTCTCCGTCGCCTTACCCATCCATCCCGCCAGAGGCAGAATGGATAGGCAAGCCGTCACAAAGATCAGCGTCGAACTTTCCGGCGATAAAAACTTCAAATACAGCGCCACCGGTATGAAAACCAGCAGCCAATTCATGGAAGGCGTAAGAAAGGAACTCATTGAATCTTGATGGCAGGCACCGGCACTGACTTCACCGGCTCAAACAGACCAAAGCTGAAAACCGTCTTCGACGAAGCGATAGCCACATATTGCTTACCCTCCGCCGAGTAGATGATGGGCGACGCGTAAACATCGTCCCCTGTCTGATAATGCCACAAGTGCTTCCCCGTCTTCCCGTCGACGGCCACCAAATGCCCATCGTCGTCACCGACGAATATCACCCCAGTCTTGGTTCCGACCGCCCCCGCCCACATATTTCCTTTCCCCGTCATCGGGTACTCCCACACTTTCTGGCCGGTTAGCGGGTTAAATGCCCGCAGAAAAAATTGCCCCGCGTCCTTCGGTTTCGGACCCGCCCCGCCTCCCGCAAAATTCTTCATCGGTTCCGGCTTCTGCTCCGAACTCGTAAACACGTCGCACTGCTCCAAAGTCACCACTGCCAGTAACCCCGTCGCCGGGTTATACGATTGGCTCATCCAGTTCGTCGCCCCCCGCACCCCGGGACAAACCCGATTCCCGTTCGGCGTCGGATCTTTTCCCTTCACCTTCATCGGCTTCCCCTTGGCGTCAATCCCCGTTGACCAATCTAACTTATCAATCAACTTACTCGCCTTCAGATACTCACCCGTCACCCGGTCCAGCACATACAGATAACCATTCCGATTGGCGTGAAAAACCAGCTTCCTAACCTTGCCCTCGTACGGCAGATCCACCAATACCGGCCACGACTGCGCGTCCCAGTCATGCGTATCCTGCGGCGTAAACTGGAAGTACCATTTCATCTTCCCCGTCGTCGCATCCAGCGCCAGCAGAGAACAGGAATACAAGTTGTCTCCCTTGCGATCGCCATCGTAGAAGTCCGGCCACGGATTCCCCGTCGTCCAATAAAGCGTATTCAACGCCGGGTCAAACGTACCCGATAACCACGTCGCCCCGCCGCCCCATTCCACGTACTCGCCCCACGTCTCCGCACCTTTCTCTCCCTTGGCCGGAACCGTGTACGTCTTCCATTTCTCCTCCCCCGTTTCGGCATCGAGCGCCGTCACCGCCCCCCGCATCCCCAGGTCGCCTCCCCCATTCCCAACAATAATCATCCCGTTGATCGCCAGCGGCGCCGACGACGCAAACTCGCCCTTTTTGATGTCCCCATACTGTTTCCGCCAAATCAAACCGCCCGTCCGCCGGTCCAGCGCCACTAAATGGACGTCCACCGTCGAAAAATAGACCTTATCCCCCAGAATCGCCGCACCCCGGTTCGCCGCGTCTTTCTTCTGCGCCTTCAAATCGGTGTACTTCCAAATCAAACGGCCCGACCGCGCATCCAGCGCGTAAACCTCATTCGAATTGGTGAAATACATCACCCCGTCGTGCACAATCGGCCGCGTCCGCAGTCCGCTCGCCCCCGGCACCGTGTAACTCCACTTCGCCGTCATGTTCGCCGCGTTCTCCGGCGTCACTTGGTCGAGCGAACTCAGCCCCAGCGCCTGGTAGTCCCCGGCATAGGTCAGCCAGTCCTTCCCCGGTCCCTTGACGATATCTTCGTACTTCACCTGGGCGTTCAAACCGAGCGAAACCGCCATGGCCAATACTAGTTTCTTCATTGTTTTGCCGCCATCGCGGGAGCACCCGCCGCTTGCTGAGCCAAAAACGATACCAAGTTATCCATCTCCGTCTTCGAAAGTTTCTTCGCGTAGTCCACCGGCATAATCGTCGCCTCCCGCAGCGTCATCGTCTCCACGTCTCCTACGTTCAGCAGGCGCAGTGACCCGTTCCCCAACTGCACCTGCAAAGAGTAGTTCGTTCGGTTCTTCACCACACCCCGCACCCTCTCCCCGGACCGCAACACCAAATCAATCCCCTGATATCCTTCAGCGATCGCATCATCGGGGTCCACCACCGCCTTCCGTATCTTCGGCATCGGCAATCGCAATCCGGCGTTCGAAAGATCCGGCCCCAACTTCCCGCCCTTCCCCTGCAGGGTATGGCAGTTTGCGCAGCCATTCGCCGCGTAAACCGCCTTACCGGCGGCCGCATCTCCCGGTGATTTCATCTCAAACGCGGGCGTCGTCAAACTCCGCACAAACGCCACCAACTGCCAACCCCGATCTACCGATACGTTCGCCCCCGGCATCAGCCCTTGACCCTTCTGGATCAGCTTATACATGTCCTCATCGCCCAACGGATGCCAAACCCCGCGATCCTGCAGATTCGGCCCCCGGCCTCCCCCGCCCTCCGGTCCGTGGCAACCCGCGCAGCCGGTCGAAAACTGCTGCCGGCCCGCCTCGATCGCGGCCAAGTCCCCAATAAAAGGGTGCTTGGCCTTCTCGCCGTCTTTTGTCTCATGTTGCGCCCAGGCCGTCAAGCAGAGGACCGGAGTTAGGAAGAGCAATCGGTGTAGCATCTCGCTACAAATTATATGCTGCCTACTCGTCGAACCGTAAACGGCAGATCAACAATTCCCGTTCGTAGATCATCTCCGGCGGCAAATGGTCATGCAACTGAATAAACAGCTCCTCGTGGCCAATCACCTCGGAGATCCAATCGGAACCCTTGAAGCTCTGTAACTCCTCGAATTTCTCCCGCGGGAAATCCAACCCTTTCCACTCGATATCTTCAAACCGCGGCATCCAGCCGATCGGTGTCTCGCGCGCCAACGCCCGCACCCGGCTCCGATCCACAATCCATTTCAGGATCCGCATGTTCTCGCTGAAGCCCGGCCACAAGAACTTGCCCGCCGTATCTTTCCGGAACCAGTTC
>JBKJLJ010000208.1:0-2672 GCA_046597015.1 Bryobacteraceae bacterium | reverse complement strand
GCGCGCGATGATGCGATCCCGGAAGGGCTTTTCGAGGGTTTTGATCAGATCCTTCGTGGGCAACTGAGGCTTTTGGCTATCGAAGGCAGCCACTTTAGCCAGCAGCTGTTTACGCTCGGCGACGGCTTCCGGGGTTAGTTCGCGAACAAGATCGTCTTCGTAAATGTTGGCGACGTTCCTTTCAAACTGGCTGACATTGAGTTTCTGGCCTTCGGTGCGCTTGGCTTCCGGGGTATCCATGGCGAGCTTTAGGTAGTCCGGCCTGGTGGCGTGGCGGCGCGCGATGATGCGATCCCGGAAGGGCTTTTCGAGGGTTTTGATCAGATCCTTCGTGGGCTTGGCGAGAGCGTCAATGGCCGCCGATTCGGCTTTGAGTTTGGCCTCGGCCGCGGGGTCCACGAGGGGCCGTTCCAGGGGCTTGAGCGGGAAGAAGACCGCTTGCATGCGGTAATAATCTTTTTGGGCGATCGCATCGAATTTGTGATTGTGGCAACGCGCGCAGCCGACGGTCATGCCGAGGAGGCCGTTGGAGGCGGTCACGACGAGGTCATCGAGTTCATCGAGGCGGGTCTGTTCGTTTTTGACGTTATTTTCGGGGCCGAGGCGGAGGAAGCCGGTGGCCACCCAGGCTTCTGGATCGTTAGGGTAGAGTTCGTCGCCGGCGAGCTGTTCCTTCAAAAAGCGGTCGAAGGGTTTGTCCGAGTTGAGGGCATTGACGACGTAGTCGCGATAGCGGAAGGCGTTGTGGCGATCCCGGTCATATTCGTAGCCGCCGGAATCGGCATAGCGAACGACGTCGAGCCAGTGGCGGGCCCAGCGTTCGCCGTAGTGCGGCGAGGTGAGGAGTTGGTCGACGAGGCGGGGCCAGGCGTCGGGGCGGGTGTCGTTGACGAATGCGGCGACCTGATCGGGCGTGGGAGGCAAGCCGACGAGGTCGAGATAGGCGCGGCGAACGAGGACGGACTTTGCGGCGCGGGGGGCGGGGGTGAGGCCTTTGTCCTTCCGCTTAAGGGCCAGAAAGTGATCTATAGCATTCGCGGCGGGGGCGGTGGGGCGGACGGGCTTTTGAAATGCCCAGAACTTGCGTTCAACCTCGGTGATGGGCCGATCTTCGGCGGCGGCGAGAGAACCGGAGGCGACGGGGGCGGCGGAGAGTTCGGCGCCGGAATCGATCCAGATTTTGAGGGTGGCGAGGTCAGCGGGGGAGAGCTTTTTGCCGGGAGGCATTTGGGGTTGGTCGAGGCCGGCGGCGAACCGGTAAAGCCGGCTATCTTCAGCCTTGCCCGCGACCAGGGCGGGGCCGCGTTGACCGCCTTTGACCATAGATTCGCGGGTGCGGAGATCGAGTTCGGACACGCGTAGGCCGCTGCCGTGGCAGGAGGTGCAGTTGGCGCCGATGATTTTGGCGGCCTGCTCCGGGACCGATTCAGCAAGGGAGAAGGAGGAGAAAACGAGTGCAGCCGCGAGGAGACGTTGCATAATACCTACTTGGCCAATATTGTATCGACAAAGCAGCGGCTGATCTCGCTGGATGCGTTTCGCGGGGCGACGATTGCGGCGATGATGCTCGTGAATAATCTCGGTTCGCACACAGCGGCTTATGCGCCTTTGCTGCACGCCGATTGGCACGGACTGACGCCGACGGATCTGATTTTCCCGTTCTTCTTATGGATGGTGGGCGTGGCGATGACATTTTCGTTTGCGCGCCGCGTGGAGGAGGGCGGCGACAAAGGGGTGCTGATTCGGCACACGGTACGGCGGAGCGCGCTGATCTTTGGCCTGGGCTTGCTGCTGGCGGGGTTTCCGTATTACGACTTGGCGACGATTCGCATTCCGGGGGTGCTGCAACGGATTGCGGTTTGCTATTTGATCGGAGCGTTGGTTTTCCTGTATACGACGTGGAAGGGGCAAGCGGTCGCTATCGTGGGGGTTTGCACGGCGTACTGGATGTTGATGACGCTGTATCCGGTGCCGGGGTTTGGGCCGGGGGTGCTGGAACCGATTGGAAACTTCTCGCAGTACATTGACTGGATGGTGCTGCCGGGCCACCTATACAAGGCGACGAAAGTGTGGGACCCGGAGGGAATTGTCAGCACCTTGCCGGCGATTGCGACGGTGCTGTTTGGGGCCTTGGCCGGGCACTTGCTGCGGAGCAAACGGGAGTTGGCAGAGAAATGCGCCTGGCTGTTGGCTTCGGGCGTGTTGCTAGCTTTGGCGGGCTACGCGTTAGGGTTGGCGATGCCGATCAATAAGAAGATTTGGACGGTCTCGTTTGCGGTGGTTACGGCGGGGTTGGCCCAGTTGGGTTTGGGGACATTCTATTGGTTTATCGACGGGCAGGGATGGAAGCGCTGGGCTACGCCGCTCGTCCACTACGGATCGAACGCGATTGTGGTGTACGCCTTGAGCGGATTGGTGGCCCGGCTCTGGAACCTGTCGGGATGGAGGCAACCGGTGTATGAGGCGGTGTTCGTGCCGCTAGGGTCGCCGGCCTTTGCATCCCTGTGCTTTGGCTTGGCGCATGTGTTGGGCCTTTATTTTGTGGCGTGGTTTCTTTATCGGAAACAGTGGATCATCCGATTGTGAGAAAACCTCGTATACAAGGGCATGAGACTAAATACTCCTCTTTCCCTTGTTTTATTGGCGTTTTCGGCTTTTGCTAAGAACCCGAT
>JBKJLJ010000151.1:0-9567 GCA_046597015.1 Bryobacteraceae bacterium | reverse complement strand
CCTCCACCTTCTTGGCTTCGTTGTAGGTGTTCTTCTCACCACCGATCACGAGCAATCCGCCCCCGGCCTTCACAAACTGTTCTACCCGGTCCTTCCTTTCGATCGGAATCGCCTCCAAATCGAGGTTGTTCAAAATCACAATCTGAAAGTCATCCAGCTTCTGCCCGTCGAGCGAATTCGTTGTCAACACGTCAAACCGACCCGCTGCCAGCACCGCCATAAAATCCTTGCCACTGCCCGAGGGGTCCTGCGTCACATAGAGCGCCTTCGGCAAACGCAGCGCCACGGATTGCGCAAACCGAACCTCGCCTAACTCGGTCGACTTCACCACGCCCGTCAGATCAATCGCTCCCGGGGTGTTCAACGTAACATGCACCCGCACCCGGTTCATCCCCGGTTGCAGCTCGACGGGGTTCGTCCCCAGCGCCTTCCCTTCGGCGGATAGCTCAATCGTCGCCCCGGCTTTCCGCGGCGCTTCAATCGCGACATCAATCGGAAACCGGTCTCCGGCAAAGGCTTGCGTCGGGAAGCTAACGGACTCCAGACGCAGCGCCGGCTTCGCCCGCCCGGTCATCGGAAATACGTCCACCGGTACTCCCAACTGCTGCGCTTGCCAGGTCGCCCGGGTCACGCTGCCCTTGTTCTCTTTGCCGTCGGTGATCAGCACGATCCGCGGCACCAAACCGGCCGGCATTGCCGCCATGCCCTCCCGCAGCGCCACTTCCAGGTCCGTTCCCCGTCCGGCATCTCCGGCCGTGTATCCTAATTTCCCCTTCGTTTCGGCATCGCTCACTGGCCGCGTTGTACGCCCAAAGGGAATCACCTTCACCCAGTTCCGGCCCTTGTCCCCCACCACTCGCGATGCAATCTCCGACGCTCGCGCCAAGTCCTGCTCCGAGACGCTAGCCGATGTATCCACGAGGACGCTCACCGCAAGCTTGCTCTCCTCCGAGTTCATCGAAGGCTCGGCCAAAGCCACCACGATACAAACGATCGCCAGCGCCTTCAGCGTTGTCGCCAACCGCTGCCGGCCCCGCATCCACTCCACGTACCACCAGCCCACCGGCACGATCGCGAATAAAAGAACCCACCATCGTTCGAGTGTCATGACGCCTTCCGAAACGGCGCCGTGAAGCGCCGGAAAATTTCGACCGCCGGCGTCGACCCCTGTTGCACCGCCGGTAGCCGAGTCCGCCCAAACCATAGCCACTCTACGAGCAGCAAGAGCCCTCCCGCCAGCGCCAGCCACTGCCAAATGTCCCGCGACGCAATCGAATCGGTTAAACCGCGGGGGATCCCCCGCCGCACCTTTGCCGGAACGTCCCAAGCCGTGTCCGCTACGTCAGGCAGCGACAGGGAGTACACCTGCTCCTTGCTCCCGGACTGCACCCGGACCATTCCCCGCTCCCCGGCGTAGAACTGCAAGGTCCCGTCAACAACTGAAAACGGTACCGCCACATCGCCGGCCCCGAGCACGCGAATCGATCCCGGCTCGGTTCCCCGTTCGAGCGGGATCTGCACGTTCCCCACGCTCTCGCCGGTTACTTCCCGGCGCCGCATCACTTCCGGCACCAGCCACTCAAGAGTGTTCGCCATCAGCAGCGGCGCGGTCAATTCCAAACGCATCGCCCCGCTGCCGGGGTGGAAACCCAGATACGCCGCGTCCTTCGACGCCACGACCACCGCCCCCACTTCGCTCTCGGCCACCACGCTTACCCCCGCTGAAGGGGCGAATACGCTCGTCTCGTCCAGCTTGAGATCCAAGCTCCGCAATCCAGCCGCCATCGGGTGATCGTTCCGCCACCCCGTCAGCTTCACGTTCTTCGCCGGGCTTAACATCGCAATCGGCGATCCCTTCGCCGGCGGCGCAATCCAGATCGCCTTCCGCTGCGGCTTCACCGGCGGGATAAATCGGTCGAGCACTACGATCTCGGCGTCCACGTCGGCTTTGAATGTCTCCGGCGCGGCATAGGATGCCGTCAACCAGTTATTGGCCGCCAGCAATGGCCGGATTAACCCCGGATCGCGCGTGTACACCATGACCCGAACCAATTTTTGTTCGGGGAGCTCCAGCGTCGCCGCGTTGTCCTCGCTGATGCCGTCACGGGTGATCAGCCGCGCTTCCAAGTATCCCGCTGCCTTCGTCCGGAACTCAATCCGCGCGCTCTCTTCCGCGCCCGGCGCCAAATTGAATCGGGCCGACCCCACCGGTGCACTGCCAAACGTCACCGCGAGCGGTACCGTTTCCGCCTGCGCCGAATAGTTCTTCACGGCGACAAAAACTTCCCACAACTGCGCGTCCGCCGGCGACCGCCGCAACGTCACTTTCCGGATCCCTACGTTGCGAATGTCGCCCTTCACCGGGAGCAACCGGACATTGGCCGGCAACTCTTTCTCGCTGGGCAAATCGTTAGCATGACCGCGAAACGCCCCCGCCATAACGATCTCTCCCAGACCGCTGCCGTGTTGCCGTTGCATCTGGCGGGCGAAGTCGATCGTCGCCTTCAGATTCACCGCCGATCCGCTTACTCGGGTCTCGAGGAGCGCTTGCTCGGTCGCCTGCCGGTTGTTCGTAAACACCGTCGTCGGGCTGGGCAGCGCGTCCGCTCGCACGAGCATCACCCGATCGCCGCTGGGCAGGCTCCGCAACCACAAAATCCCCTCGCGCTTGGCTTGGTCGAGCAAGATCATCTGCCCTGCCCGGGCACCCATCCAGGCCGAACTATCGAGCACCAGAACATGATCTCGGCTCATCCGATCCGGCGAACCCAACCGCAACTGCGCCAAGGCCGCCAGCAAAAGACCAATCGCGATCAACTGCAGCAACATCGACCATGGCTGTTGAATTCGTTTTCGATGCTTGGCCTCCGGCGGCTTCTCCGACGGCGTCCAGAAACGCATTGTCGCCACCCGAATCTTTCGCCGGGACCGATCCAGCAAGTACAGCGCCAGCACGGCCCCACTCACGACTCCCCAAATCGCCAAAAACTCGCCCAAACCAAGGTTGAGGAAAAACATCTACCGGCCGCCTCCCAGCAAAGGCCCGAATACGGCCTGTTCTACCGGCGTCGACGTCGTCACCCCTGCGTACTTGCCACCTTTTCGCTGGGCTACCTCGCGCACGCCTCGAGCATACGCATCGAAATTGGCCGTATAGGCCTCCTGCGCTTCGGAGTCAAAATTCAGTTTCTGCACTTCGCCCGTCTCGGCGTCTTCAATCTCGATTTCGCCCTTGTAGGGGGGCACTCGGTCCTCGTCCGCCCACAGGTGCACGAGAAAGACCTCGTGGCCAAAATCGGCCAGATACTGCAAGGGCTTCTCACAACCCTGGTCGTCGAGAAAGTCCGAGATCACAATCACGAGTCCACGCTGTGGGTACTCCGCGATGAACCGCTTCACGCAGCCCATGAAATCCGTTTTTCCGCCGGCCTTGATCCCTTCCAGGAAAGTGACGCACGGCCGAAACCGGTGCCGCCCTCCGCCGCACTGCAACGGATCGAGCAGTTGATTCGAGAACGGTTGGAGCAATACGCTTTCGAGCCGCACGAGACCGACGTAGGTCATCGCCCCGGCCAACTTGCGGGCGTAATCGAACTTGCTGGGCTCTCCGGTCGTCATCGACTCGCTGACGTCGATCAGGATCCGGACCGGCACCCGCGGCTCGACCTGAAACAGCTTCAAAATCAGCCGTTCCAAGCGCATATACACGCGCCAGTTTACTGCCCTGAGGTCATCGCCCTGGTGAAACTGCCGATGATCCAAAAACTCCTGCCCCGCACCAGAATAACGGGACGCGTTGTGCCCTCCAACGAGCCCGGGAAACGACTTCTGCCAATGCAAGGTCAGCCGTTCCAGTCTTTCGAGGAAGGATTGATCAATCGAGAGTTCCGCCATAGAGCCAGCCTAAACAGCGGCCGGCGCAACGGAGCGCACGATGTGTTGCAATACGGTGTCCGGGGTCTCCCCGTCGGCATGGGCGTCAAAGTTTAGGATAATCCGATGCCGAAGGACTGCCGGCGCCATCGCCTGAACGTCTTCGATGCTGAGATGCGTTCGTCCTCGCATGAGCGCCAGGACTCGACCACACTCGACGAGCGCCTGCGCCCCCCGCGGCGAACTGCCATACCGGACATATTTCTTGGTCCGTTCGGCGGCATTCTCCGAGGTTGGCTGCGTCGCCATCACCAAATCCACGGCATACTCCCGCACATGAGGAGCCGCCAGAACCTGACGCGCAATTGTCTTCAACTCCATGATCGTGGCCCGGTCCACTACTTGATCGAGATGGATCTCTTCGCGGTGCATTGTCAGTTCCACGATCCGGCCCAAATCGGCCTTGCTCGGGTAGGGGACCAAGATTTTCATCAGGAAGCGATCGAGCTGTGCTTCCGGCAGCGGATACGTGCCTTCCATTTCGATCGGGTTCTGAGTCGCCATGACGAGGAATGGATCTTCGAGCACGTGCGTCGTTGTACCGCTGGTCACGGTCCGCTCCTGCATCGCTTCGAGCAGCGCGGATTGCGTCTTCGGGGTCGCCCGGTTAATCTCGTCCGCCAGCACCAGGTTGGCAAAAATCGGGCCCGCCTGGAACCGGAACGCCCGATGTCCTTCGCTGTCCGAGTCCATAATCATGCTGCCTACAATGTCGGCGGGCATCAGATCGGGCGTGAACTGAATCCGCGAATACTTTAAATGAAGCACGCGGGACAAGGTTCGCAAAAGGGTAGTTTTCCCTAATCCGGGAACCCCTTCGAGAAGCACGTGGCCTCCGGCGATCATGCAAATCAAAACGCCGTCTACCACCTCGCTTTGACCGACAATTACTTTGCCGATCTCCTTGCGGATCTGGTCGAGATGTTGGACGGCTTGACGGAGGGCGCTGTCTGTGAACACTCACTCATTTTATGGCAACCGGATGACAGGTTGTGAGCCTTTCGCCTCGAAATCGAAAAGAAAAATAAAAAGGAGCGTCGGCCCAAAGAAATGGGCCTTCGCTCCTGAAAAAGTCTTGCCGTTGTGTGCGGGCCAGTCCCGCAGTCCGATTAGTTCTCGGCTGCCACCAAGCGGGTCCCGGACTCTGCCGCCAAATAGGCAACGATCTGGCCCATCTCCCGAAGCGCATTCTGCGCCTTCGGACCAGCGAAAGGTCGCGTAGCAGCGAACCAAACCTTCATTATTCTGTAGTCGATCATTAACAATCTGCTTTCCAGCGACGCCCCGCCCACCTGCAGTTCACAACAATTCCGAGCCATCGTCTGAACCATCTGCAGATCTCGATCGAGACTCTTCCGCACCTGGTCCAAATCAATCGTCGTAACTGCCTGCGCCAACTGAACTTCCAGTTGCGCCAAACTTAGATCTTGGCTCCCTGCACCCGCCTTGGCCTCTTCTTCGCTCCATCGAGACTCTAGAATCAGCAAACACGAATACCGGAACCAGTAGACGAACATCGCCAGCGATAAAAAGATGATCACGAGACTAGTAATCATTGTTTCGATCCCCAACGCTTTTGGTTGTTCAAGTTCAACACGTTTCTCACTCGCATCCACGTACTATGGGTACTGGTGGATAAAACAAGTATAAGGACAGGGGCTACCCGCGGCAAGCATTTTCTGGGGTAGTAGGGTGATTTTGCGAACGTCCTACTACCGTACTCCCTCACTTGTGGACTTCCGTCTAGACCGCGTCAAACACCATGTCCCCAGCCGCTTTCCCTTCCTCCAGGCAACGCGCGGTAAAGAGCCGGGCGTAACTCAAATTAAGATAGTCCTCTTCGCTGTAGCCCAATTCCACCGCGGTCCGATCAATCCAATCGCCTGTTCCTTCCAACTCGACAAAGATCCCGATCGGCGTCTCGTCGAGCATTACGACCCCCTCGACTCCCGGACGCTGCCATTCGCTTCGGTACTTTTCGTAGCGAAATCGGGGTTCCAATCCCAGACGACCCAAGATCGTCGCCATCGTGTCGGTGGCCCCGACCACAACCTCGATCTCTTCCCGCTCCTTGTGTTTCCCCACGGTCGCCCGTCCTTTATAGGTCAGAACGTTCTTGCCGTCGAACTCCCGCAGCCGAATCAACTCGCCCCGCGCCCGCAACGCCCCCTCGGGGGTGTCGTAAATCCGATTCTGCTCCAAACCGCGCGGCACAATCTCGACAAATCCCAGCTTCTCCAAAGAAGCCCTCATCGCCTCGCCGTCGGCGACCCGCAGCTTGACTTCAATCTCCAGGTGTTGATCCGTCCGCATCCGCCTAGGATAACGCAGCGCCGGCTTACATCCTTTAGCCCAAATCCACTCCGGTCACTTTCCAGACTCCGCTTCGAGCACTGTCGAGCACGGCATCACAAACTCGTTGCGTCTGCAGTGCATTGCGGAAGTCCGGCTGGGTCGGAACGCCCGATTCAATGCCCATTACAAAATCGGCAATGGCGTTCAGGAACGTATGCTCATAGCCAATGCACGTGCCTGGAACCCAGTAGTGCTTCATGTAAGGATGTTCGGAGTTCGTCGTGTGGATCTTGCGCCAGCCCGTTAAATGGCTGTCTACCTTCTTCGCGCTCCCCGGCTGCCGATACTCAAAAAACTGCAGATACTCCGGCTCCTCGAGGTCAAAATAGACGCTGCCCTCGGCCCCGTTCATCTCGAAGGTGTTGAAGTTCTTCCGGCCCCGCGCGTACCGGGTCGATTCAAACGTGCCGATCGATCCATTGGCAAATTCGGCCAGGAACATACACGCGTCATCAATCGTCACCGGCTGCACCTTACCGGTTTCGACGTGCGTCCGTTCTTTGACGAACGTCTCGGTCTTCGCCACGACCCGCGTAATCGGCCCGTTCAACCACATCGCCGTATCAATTGAATGGGCGAGCAAGTCCCCGGTCACGCCCGACCCGGCGACGTCGGCGTCCAAGCGCCAGAGTCCCGGTCCGCCCTGCGGCACGTCTTCGGCGATCGTCCAATCCTGCAGATAGGTCGCCCGGTAGTGATACGTCTTGCCGACCCGGCCCTCGTCCACAATCTGCTTGGCCAAGGCGATCGACGGGACCCGGCGATAGTTGAACCAAACCATGTTGGCTACGCCGGCCTTCTCGACGGCCTCGACCATCTCCTCGGCCTCGGCCACCGTCATCGCGAGCGGCTTCTCGCAAACGATCATTTTTCCGTTCGCCGCTGCGGCGAGGGCGATCTCTTTGTGGGTATTATTCGGCGAACCGATATCGATCAGGTCAATATCGGGCGATTCGACCAGCTTCCGCCAATCCGTCTCTACCCGCTCATAGCCCCAGTTATCGGCGAACGCCTGGGCCTTCTCTACGTTCCGGGCGCAGACCGCCTTCAAGACAGGCCGATGTTGCACCGGGAAAAAGTCGTTCAGCCGCTTATAGGCGTTCGAATGCGTCCGCCCCATGAATCCATAGCCGATCATGCCAACGCGTAACTCTTTCATGCTCATGCTCCGTACTTACTCACTAAGCCGTCTAGCGCCTTCTTACACGTCTCGGTCGCGGCCCAGGCGTCGGGCCAGAAGCACAAGTCAATCGTCCACCAGTCGTGCCGGATCATGGGAGCGGCGGCTTTGACGAGTTCGGGAACAATTACGTCAAAATCCAGCACCCCGAGCCCGAAGGGCGGGTGGCTCGACGTTTCGTCGTCGCCATTGGCGTCCTTGTGGCATTGGTTATCCGAGTCAATCAAATGAATGTGGTTGATCCGCCCGTGCAGCAGCTTGATGAGTTCGACTTGGCTCGCGAAGACTTCCTTCTCGCCCTCTTGCCGCACGCCGACCACCCCGACCATCTGCCCGTGGCAGGTGTCGTACATCAGTCCAAAATTGTCCTTGCCAACGGCGTCATGCACCCTCACCACGTCGCTCGGCTTGTTGAACGCAAACCCGGGTTCAAACTCCCAGGCGACATATTGACCGTTCCCCGCGGCAATGACGGCACATTCTTTCCACGCGCCGGCCACCCGCTTCAGGGCTGTCGCGTAATCGACTTCCCGGTGAATCGTAGGCGGCTGGACGCAGTCCACACGGACTCCCCCAATCCCCAAGTCCTTAGCGAACTCTGAGTTTTTCCGGAACTCTTCGACATACTTTGCCGTGTCGTCGGTGTTGACTAACTTCTCCCCCCACAGGTTAGCCGCAATACCGCTGAAGCCCAACCCCCGCTCCTTCATCTGTGCTACTAACTCAGCCCGTTGCGCCTTCTCCGGCAGTGCCCCGGCCCAGCCCTCGTTGGGCCCGTTCGGGTTCCCCGGGTTCGGGTGCGGCGGAAACGACCCCAATTCGACCCCGTCAAAGCCCAGCGCCTTCAGCTTCGAACACACCGTCTCAAAATCAATCGGATTCGGCCCATAGGGTCCAATCGTGTACGCCCAGGTACCAATCGATGTCCGTTTGCTCATCGTAAGCTCCTAAAAGTTCAAACCCTTCAAGTAGGTCGCGCTGCCCCGCAAACTATCCAGCGGATTGCCCGGCGTCTGGTCCTGCTCGACAAAGAAATGCTTGGCCCCCGCTTTCTGGGCCGCGACGAGCACCGGCCCGATCGCAATCACGCCCTTTCCGACTTCCTCAAATGCTTCCTTGGGGACGCGTTCGTTATACTGCGGCCCAATCCCGGCTTTGACGTTCTTGATATGGACCAGCGGAATGCGGCCCTTGAACTGTTCAAACACCTTCACCGGCTCGACGCCGCCTACCTTCGCCCACATGATGTCCAACTCCAATCCCACTAACTTCGGGTCGGTGTTCTTCATCAGCACGTCGAGTAAGTTGCCGCCGCCGGCCACCGGTTCGAACTCAAATGCGTGGTTGTGGTAGCAGAGGTTGATGCCCGCGGCGCGGCACCGTTCTCCGGCCTTGTTCAGGGTATCCGCCAATTTCTTGATCACTTCCACGCCGCCTCGATCTGCCGGCGCGATGTAAGGGCATACGACATAGCTGAATCCCCTTTTCTTCGCATCATCCAGGGCGGGATTGAGCTTGTCGATGTCCTTTGTAAACATCTGCGTGTCGATGTGCAGGCTGACAGGCTTCAACTTGGTCTGCTTCAACGCGTCCCAAATCTTGTCCATATTCGCGCGGATCACCTCTGCTTCGGTGTAGCCGGCGGCCTCCAGACCCTGGAGGACCTCGAGCGGCTTCTCATTGATAATGGAGCGCAGCGAGTAAAGCTGAACGCCAAAACCCTTCAACTGTTTGGCTTCAACAGCCGCAACCGCCGCCGAAGCGGCCAGGAATGAACGACGGGACAAGGTCTGCATCACGCATCATCATATCGAATGGCGCTCACTTCCCGCTGCCCTTGCGGCGCAACTCTCCTGGAATCGCTGGCAGTGATATAAATACAGGGTGCCTGTATCCATCCAAGGGGAAAGAACCCTCATCGTCGGTGCCTCCAGCGGCATCGGCCGCGCCACTGCCCGCCTCTTCGCCCGCGCCGGAGCCCGTGTTTACGCCTCCGCCCGCCGCGCCGAGCGCCTTTCTGAACTCGCCGTCGAACTCGCCGCCGAAGGGCATCCCATCGCCTACGGTACGGCCGACGCCGCCTCCCATGAGTCGATGAA
>JBKJLJ010000896.1:0-3262 GCA_046597015.1 Bryobacteraceae bacterium | reverse complement strand
CCGTAGTCCATCGAAATTGCATTACAGTAACCATGCCGCGCCATCCCGTCAAGGAAATCATGTACGGAGGATGGCGTTATAGGTGCCCGTTCTGATTTCCTTGGCGGGATGGCGCGGCATGGTTACTGTAATGCAATTTCGATGGACTAGGGTATGGTTGGTACCCTCGGAGAAAATACAGCCATGACTTCGCAAAAAACGCTTCAATTCACTTGCGGTCCCTTTCGGAGTGTAATCAGTTGTGATAACTGAGTCAAGAAGGGCGGGGGCTGTGCAGCGGGCGAGTTTGACATGTTTGGTGGGCTGCTCCACAATCAAATGTGGCGATGTGATTCTTCCAGTCTTCTCCTCACCCCCCGTTTAACCTTTCCCTTCCTTCGTTTTAGGAGCAGTCTTGTCATCAGAGTCCATTGAAGAAGTCCCGCTGCGCGGTGCCGTGGTAGACCCCGCTTTCGCGAATGAAATTGCTCGTCGCCGTACCTTTGCGATCATCTCGCATCCGGACGCGGGGAAGACCACGCTGACCGAAAAGCTGCTGCTCTACGCTGGAGCCGTGCATTCCGCGGGGGCGGTGCGGCCGAAGAAGAATCGGGGACACGCGACATCGGACTGGATGGCGATTGAGCAGGCGCGCGGGATCAGTATCACGTCGACGGTTTTGCAGTTTGAGTATCAGGGTTGCTTGTTCAACCTGCTGGACACCCCGGGACATCAGGACTTCAGTGAGGACACGTATCGGACGCTGACGGCGGTGGATAGCGCGGTGATGGTGCTCGACAGCGCGAAGGGCATTGAGCCGCAGACGCGGAAACTGTTCGACGCTTGCCGATTACGAAAGATTCCGATTCTGACCTTCATCAACAAGATGGACCACTATGGGCTGGATCCGCTGGAGTTGATCGATGAGGTGGAGAAGGTGCTGGGGATTACGGCTTCGCCGATTAACTGGCCGGTGGGATCGGGGAACCGGTTTCGCGGGGTGGTGGATTTGGAAACGCGACGGCTTTTGCAGTTTAGTCCGGCGTCGGGCGGGCAGATGCGGGCGGAGGCTTGGACGCGGTCGCTGGACGATTCGGCGTTGGAAGAGTTGGCCGGAACCGAGGGTGCCTCCGAGTTGCGGGAGACGCTGGCGCTGGTGGACGGGGCGCTGTCGCGGTTTGACGAGGTGAAGTTTCGGGCCGGGGAGCAGACACCGGTTTTCTTCGGGAGTGCGTTGAACAATTTCGGGGTGGAGACATTTTTGGAGGCGCTAGTGAAACTGGCTCCGCCGCCGGCACCGCGGCTGAGCAAGGGCGTGCCGGTGGATCCGCAATCGTCGGAGTTTTCGGCCTTCGTCTTTAAGATCCAAGGCAACATGGATCCGCAACACCGGGATAGCATGGCGATTTTGCGGATCTGTTCGGGCCGGTTCGAGCGGGATATGCTCGTGAACCATCCGCGGCTGGGGCGGAAGATTCGGATGACGCGGTTGCATCGGCTGTTTGCGCGGGATCGGGAGACGATCGACGAGGCGTTTCCGGGGGATGTGGTGGGGGTGGTGAATCCGGGTCTGTTTACGATTGGCGATACGTTGAGTTCAAGCTCCGATATCGAATATGAACGGATGCCGAGTTTTCAGCCGGAGCATTTTTGCAGTCTGCGGAATGAGGATGTTTCGCGGAGCAAGCAGTTTCGGAAGGGGATTGAGCAGTTGGCTGAAGAGGGCGTGGTGCAGGTGTACTACGGGATTGACTCGATTCGGCGGGAGCCGATTTTAGGAGCGGTGGGGCAGTTGCAGTTTGATGTGGTGGAGGCGCGGTTTTTGCAGGAGTATAGCGTGAAGGTGATCAGTTCGCCGTTGCCGTACGTTTGTGCGCGGTGGCCGAAGGCTACGCTCGAAGAGATCCGCAAGATTCGGGGGATTAGTGGGACGGGGATTGTGCTGGCGACGGATCAGAACGGGCGGGTGGCGTGTTTGTTCTCTTCGAACTGGGACATGAAGCGGCTGATTGAGAACAATCCGACGGTGGAGTTTCAGACGACCGGGTAGGCCCCAATGTTTCGACCTTAACCCGGCCGATACCTTCGCTCTGCCTCCTCTTCCTTTTGATTGGTTTGGCGACGTTTTTGCCGAACCTGGTGATTGGTTCCGATGGGTTCTTGAAGACGGACCTATTTCTAAACCTGCTGTATTTGCTGGGCGGCGGTGTGTTGCTGGCTTCGTCCAACAGCGGGGAAGGGACGGCGACGACGGGGTTGTATTCGGTCGCGATGTTTATGTTTTTGGTGGTGCTAGCTGGGTTTTCGCTGATCTCCCGGGAGACGTTTGGCGGCCCGGTACAGGTATTGAACATGATTACGTTTTACCCAGACAGCGTGAAGTTTCTGGGTGGATCGGCGGCGGTGTTGATTGTTTGCGGGATGATGAACACTTCTTCGAAGCAGCTTGTGCGGGACTAGGATTTTCCGCTTTTGCCACGGCTTCCGCTTTTGGCACGACTTGGGGACGGGAGAATCGGGGGTAGAATGATTCTATGAGCGTCGCGGTTCTGACTACAGTGGAAGAGTTCTTGCGATCGAGCGAGAAACCTAATGGAGAATACCGGGACGGGGTGGTGACCGCAAAGGCGATGCCTACGAAGCTGCATGCGATGATTCAGTTTGCCCTGCAAGTGCTGCTGCGGGCGCAGGGCTGGCGGGCTTATGCGGAAGTAACGGCGCGGATTTCGGAGAGGAAGTATCTTGTCCCAGACGTAATAGCGGGGGACGCGTTTCCGGGCTCTTACCCGACGGAGCCCGTTCGGCTCTGTTGCGAGATTCTGTCGCCCGGTGACCGACTGGGCGCGATGCTCGCCAAGTGCGAGGAGTACCACGCCTGGGGCGTTCCCTATTGCTGGGTGATTGATCCGGAAAAGCGGACGGCGTGGGAGTATCACTCCGGCGGAGAGCCCGTCCGGGTGGCGGCAGCGCTGGCGGCGGGCGATGTTGTCGTGCGGATGGACGAACTCTTCGCCGAAGTGGACTAGTTCGTAGGTCGGGCTTCCAGGCGGCGGTGGAACTCTTCGTAGCGGGTCGCCGGGTCGTGGAAGCGGACGGTGTATTCGCCGGGTCCGGGGACGGGGGCGGCGAACTGGTTTCCCGTCAAACGGAGGCTGTAGAGCACTTTGCCTTCGGCGTCGCTGACTTCGGCGACGCAGCGGGTTCGAGCGGTTAACGGCTGGAGCTTGTAGGCCGACTTTGGTAAATCCGTCACCGTCACCGGCCAGCCAGGATAGGGCTTGTC
>JBKJLJ010000538.1:0-4662 GCA_046597015.1 Bryobacteraceae bacterium | reverse complement strand
CACGCAGAGTAAGTATGGACGGCGGCCGTTGATCGAAGACCGATTGCGGTTCGGACGCGAGTTAGTAACGATAATGGGAGAGGTCTTACAATAACTTATGGCGACCTACGGTTTGATTGAATACGAAGACTCGACGGCCGAGGTGCGCGCCGTCTACGACGACATCCGGGCGATCCGGCAGACGGACTACATCAACAATTTCTGGAAGGCGCTCGCTCACGATCCCGCGACGCTGCGCCGAACCTGGGAGAGCGTCAAACAGATCATGGGGCCCGGCGGAGCGCTCGACCCGCTGGTGAAAGAGATGATCTACATCGCCGTCAGCGCGACCAACGGCTGCGGATATTGCGTCGCCTCGCATACCGCGGGAGCGCGAAAGGCCGGCCTGACGCCGGAAATGTTCGGCGAGTTGATGGCCGTCACCGGCATGGCCAACGAAACCAACCGCCTGGCCGTCGGCTACCAGATCGAAATCGATGAGCGATTCAAGCCCTAGTGAGCGGGCTTCGGCTGCCGTGAATTACTTGGCAACCTTGACGCGATAGAGGCTTCCGCCGGCGGTGATGTAGAGCGTACTTGCTTCGGTGCCGCGGCCGAAGCCAACGTTCGTGGGGCGCTCGGGAGTGGGGAGATAGGCGAGTTCCTTACCGGTGGGGGAGTAGACATTGATGCCGAACCGCTTTTCATTGCGGACGGCGACGAAGAGGTTGCCGGCGGCGTCACAGACGAGACCGTCGGGACCGTCTTCAGGGGCGTAGTTGACGAGAAGGGCGCGGAAGGTGGCGCTGCCGTTCTGGTGGAGATCATAGGCGTTCAACTCCATGCGGCCTTTGCGGGCGGGGGTGCCCTTGGGCATCTGGTCGAAGCCGAGGAGGCCGTCATCGTTGGTGACGACGTAGAGCGTTTTTTGGTCAGGGGAGACGGCGACGCCGTTGGGTTTGGAGGCGTCGGTGATGATGCGATGGACCTTGCCATCGGGGTCGAGGCGGTAGACGGCCATGACGGGTTGCTCGATGGGTTCGTGGCCGAGGTAGCGGGGGTCGGAGAAGTAGATGCGGCCGCGCTGATCGAGCGCGATGTCGTTGGGCGAGTTGAAAGGCTTGCCTTCGAAGAGGCCGGCGAGGATGACGCTTTTGCCGGTGGCGAGATCGGTACGGGTGATGCGGCGGCCCCCGTAGTCCGCGCCTTCGGCAGCGAGCATGCGGCCTTGGGCGTCGAACTTGAGGCCGTTGGACATGCCGCTGGGGGAGCGATAAACGGTGGTTTTGCTCGTGCGTGGATCGTAACGCATGATGTGGCCGGCTTGCATGCCGGTTTCGGTGGTGAAGGTGATGTCGCTAAAAAAGACGGTTCCGTCGGGCGCGACGGCGACGCCTTCGGTGAGGTGGCCGCCTTCGAAAATCTTTTCGAGCTTGGCGCCGGGGGCGAAAATTTGCGCGGCGAGTTGAGCGGCGGAGAAGGCGACGAGGAGGACGGGCGATGTTTTCATTTGGATGCGATATTATCACGTGGAGTTTTCTATGAAGGCATGGCGATTCTACGGATTTGGTGATTTGCGTTTGGACGAGATTCCGATGCCGGTTTTGCGACCGCGGCACGTGCTGGCGCAGGTGCTGGTGGTGCAGCCCAGCGTGACGGAAGCGCAACTAGCGGCGGGGGTAAGGACGCTTGCGTTTGACAAGATCAAGCAGCGGCTGGAGACCGAAGCGCCGGTGCAGCTTTTTGGGCATGAGTTCTGCGTGCGGATCGTCGAGTTGGGCGCGGGAGTAACTCGATTTAAAGTGGGCGACCGGGTGGCGGCGCGGGCGAAGTTGCCGTGCGAAGCGTGCCCGTTGTGCGAGTCAGGACGGGGTCATCTGTGTCGCAAAGGACCGATTATCGGGTTCCAACTGCCGGGCTGTTTTTGCGAGTATGCGGTGTTGCCGGATATCGCTTTGACGCTGGTGGATGATCGGATCCCGGACAATGAGGCGGCGTGTTTGCAATCGCTGAGCGATAGCGTTGCGTCGGTCGAGACGGCGGAGCTGAAGATCGGGAATTCGGTAGCGATTTTGGGGCAGGGAAGTATGGGGCTGGAGTGTTTGCAGGTGGCGCGGGTGAGTGGGGCGGGGCGAATCATTACGGTGGACGTGCGGGACGAGGCTTGCGCGATGTCGCTCGAACTGGGGGCCGACTATGCGATCAACGCGACGCGGGAGGATCCGGTGGCGGCGATCCGGGCGTTGACGGAGGGCAACGGTGCCGACATCGTGTTCGAGTGCGCGGGGGGCAGTCCGACGCAGGGGTTGGCGGGGGTGAAGAGTGTGACGCAAGCGATGGATGCGGTGCGGTCGGGCGGAAAGATTGTCGGGGTGTCGTGGTTCGGTTCGCCGTTTGAGTTAGACGTTGACTTACTCCGGGAGAGGAGCTTGCGGTATTTGTTTCCGGACATCAGTACGCTGGAGCACTTGCAGCATACGGTGCGCTTAGTGGCGTCGGGACGGGTGCGGATGAAGCCGACGATCACCCATGTGCTGGACGGGATTGAGAACGTGGCGAAGGCTTTCGAGATTACGGCCAATAAAGGCAAGTACAAGGCCATTAATCCGGCCCAAGTGAGGATCGCGCTATGAGAGAGCAGAAGCGTTTGTTGCAGTGCGGCACGGGGCCGGTTTCGGATGCCTTAGGGAAAGGCGGGGCGATGGATTACGGGATGCGACCGTGGTCGGCGAGTGCAAAGATGGCCGGGCCGGCATATACGGTGCAGGTGCATACGGCCGACATTTTGATGGTGAGCAAGGCGCTGGCGGAGTGCCCGGCGGGCCACGTCCTGGTGATTGACGGCCATGGGGAACGGAATACGGCGTTATGGGGCGGATTGACGACGCTGTCGGCGGCGCGGAAGGGGTTGGCGGGAGTCGTGATCGATGGAGCGATTCGGGACTTGGCGGACATACGGGGAAGCCAATTGGCGGTGTTTGCGCGGGCCGTGGTGCCGAACGCGGGCGGGGCGGAGTATGTAGGGAAATTACAGGTGCCGGTGGCTTGCGGCGGGATGGTGGTGAATCCGGGCGACTGGTTGGTAGGGGATGACGACGGGGTGGTGGTGATTCCCTTGGGGCAACTGGAGGAGACGATCGAGAAGGCGGAGCGGATTGTGAAGGCGGAGAAGAAGATCGCGAAGGCGATTCGGAGCGGGGTGGAGGTGGCGACGCTGCTGCGGGTGGATGAACTGCTGGAGCGGAAGGGTAAGGAGATCTTTATTCCTCAATTGCGGGTGAATGAATAGGGCAGGGTCCCGGTGCTGAGACCCTACCCCACTTAGGTTAGAGGAGGGCCGGGGCGACTGCGTCGAGGGCGACAAAGCACTCGCGGAGCCAGGTCCGGCAGTAGCGTCTTTCCGTAAAGCCGGCTTCGGTGCCTTCGCCTTCGCAGAAAGCGGAGAAGGCGATGCTGGCTTTATCGACCGACTGGTAAACGGTGCCATCGAGGGCGGGGATGGTAATTTCCTTGGCCCCAGCGGCGAGGAGATCCTTGCGGATATTGGAGGCGTCGTACACATCGAACTTGGCGGCGACGCCGAGGTTCTTGACGATGATGTAGTCGACTTCGTTGCCGAGGGCGGCGTAGCATTCCTTTAAGTGGCCGACGCTATCGACGGCACCGCCGACAACGTAAACGACGGTGATGCCGAGGTGGGCGCCTTCGGCTTCTTCGAGCGCTCCGCCCTTATAGAGCCAGTCTTTGAGGTCTTCGCCAGAGCGGGCGCCGAGGTCGACGAGGGCGAGACGTTTGGGGCCGCCGTCCATGAGGAAGTCGAGGACGGGCGCGATGGCAGAGGCCTTATCCACTTCGACAGCCGAGGTTTGGGCGGGGTGAAAGCGGAGGAGTTGGCCGGTGGGTCCTTCGGCGTCAAACGCGCGGAAGGAGGCGTCGCGGGAGGCGAGGAAATCAGCGATGAGCCGAGCGACGGTGGTCTTGCCGACGCCGCCCTTTTCCCCGTGGGTCAAGATGAGACGGGGTTTGGCGGCGGAAGCCGCAGTCTTCGATTTCTCAGAGTTGGTAGCAGTACTCATTACGGTTAAAGGTCCTCGATACGAGAGAATGGATGAACTTTTTGAACGGGTTTGATGGGGTGGCCGAGCGGTTGCCGGGAAAGCTTCCGGCGAACCGAAGGCGTCAACTGGACGGTACGATGAAGAGCGATCAGGACCCATGCTGGGGTGGGAGCCCGGTTTGCCAACCAGTCCTCGATGTCGGCAGGGGAGACATTGGCGAATTGATCCACCAAAGCCGCGAGCGAACGCAAAGCCTCCACCTCTGTTTCCAGAGCGTCGAGCAGTTCCTGGATAGTCTCCCTTGCTGTGCACGAATTAGCCATCAAAGAACGAGGAAAGTGACGGATGACAACAGAGTCTCTATCGGCATGGGTACCTCTTTATTCTACCAGTCAGTGGCCTGATAGTCTTTCAAAAACTGGCCCCAAATGTGGGTTCCAGTATTGATTCCGTTAATAATGGGATCGAGGATGCGGGCAGCGCCATCGACGATATCGAGGGGGGGGTGGAAGCGTTGTTCGACGGTCTTGCGGGCGGCGATTTCGTGGGGATCCTCATCGGTAACCCAGCCGGTATCGACGCTATTCATATGGATGCCGTCGGCGAAGTAGTCGGTGGCGGCGGT
>JBKJLJ010000704.1:0-2956 GCA_046597015.1 Bryobacteraceae bacterium | reverse complement strand
CCTTACTATCCCCAATCGAACGAAAAAATTGAACGTTGGCACAAATCGCTAAAAGGAGAGTGCATCCGGCCGGGAACGCCGCTGTCGCTGGACGATGCGCGGCGGCTGGTGGAGGGCTACGTGGAACATTACAACGATGTCCGCTTGAACAGTGCCATTGGCTACATCGCGCCGAAGGACATGCTCGCTGGCCGTCAGCAGGAGATCCATGCTGAGCGCGACCGGAAGTTGGAAGAGGCGCGGAAGCAACGGCAGAACCGCCGCCAGCAAGCCGCTTGACGCATAGATTGCCCACTATTTCGGGCGTGGGGGTGCGGAGGCTCAGACTTCGTTTGCCGACCATCCGCCTGGGCGGGATGATAGAATACGCAGATTATGCGACGCGTGGATAAGGCCGCAGTTCTCTTATTGACAACCGTTATCACCGCTGCTGCTCAGGAGCCTCTAAGGCGTCAGCGCTTGGAGAACCTAGCCGACATTTGGGGGCAGGTCTACGCGTTTCATCCAAAGCTCATGGCGGAGGAGATCGATTGGCGCGGAGCTTTTCTGACAGCGATCCCCAAGGTCGAGGCTGCCGAGAACACGGAAGCGTACGTCGCAGCTATCAACGGGATGCTGTCCAAACTCGATGATCCGCTCACGGCTGCCCAGATTACGCCGCCGCTCGCCTCGCCTGGGCCCGCGCCCGCAGCGCGGCTACTTGCGCCAGGTATCGGATACCTGGATCTAACAGAGGCTCGGCATTATGTTGCTGAAGGTTTCGATAAGCTGCCTCGAGCTTTGATTGAGAAGTTGGGAGCCGTGGAAAGGCTGGTGGTTGATCTGCGCTGGCGTTCCATTCCACCGGAGGTTCCAATCAGCGAAGCGCCCGATGAGTGGCTCACAATGTTTTATACGCATCTTGTGCGGACCCGCGGATGGGTCCGACGAATGCATGAGGGGTGGGAGGAACAGGGTCGTAGCGATGTCTCGTACGGGCAACGATGGACCATCAGTCCTGGAACGGTGTATCGGCCCGCCCGACCACTCAACTTGCGTGCCACGTTCCTGGTGAATTACCCTTCAGCGGCGGTTTTCCAGGAACAATTGGATGCATTACAGTCCTGCGGACACATTGTCGTACTGGAGCAGAGCGGCGCCACTCACGGGTCAACATATCCGGAAAGCGTTCGTTTTGCCTCTCTCGGAAGTATGATCGTCTCTCAGACTGGAGCATTAGGATTTAAACCTGACGCTGTCAAGCTGCGTATCGACGACCTTATAGCTGCCTCCGCCGTTGAAAAACAGGCGCAAGCGCGGCAAGCGTTTTCGCCAACCGAGTTTCGTTTCCCTGCAGCCGAACCTGTCAAGACCGATTTGACGCGGGAAGAGCGTATTTACGGGCTGCTGAAGTTGTGGTTTGTCCTCACCCGGTTCTTTCCCGGCGTAGTATATGCCACACCTGGTTGGCCGGAAACCATGAAGAATTTCATTCCCCGAGTGGAAGCGGCGTCAGATCTCCGCCAGTATTACGATGCCCTGATTGAGTGGACGGCTTCGCTCAATGATTCGCACGTGGCCTTGATGCCTGGAACACCGCGGCCACAAGCGTTCGTGCCAGCGCTACTCGGCTATGTTGAAGGGAAAGTGATCGTGTTAGGGGTCGCCAGCGGCGCTGGGGATATCCAGAGGGGCGATGAGATTGTCGCGATCGACGGGCGGAGCATTCTAACGATTGAGAGTGAGTGGCGACATCGCATTTCGAGTTCGACGGAAGGAGCATTCCGCAGATTTTACACCTTTCTTCCCCTGATCGGGGCTCAGGGTGCCGCCAGCCTGGCTGCGTCGCCAAAAGATAGCGAACTCATGGCAACTATCATACGAAGCGGTGTGGTCAAGACCGTCACCCTCCGCCGGACTGCAACAGTGAAAGAGCTCGGACGCGGCATAGATTGGCGATCCGGGAAGGCCACATCTGCGAAAGAACCTGTCCAGATCTTAGAAGACAACATCGGCTACATCGATCTGAACCGCCTCGGTGATGAGAGAAAGCTCGACGACGCTCTCCACGCATTTAAAGGTACACGTGGGTTGATTCTCGATATGCGCGGACACCAACATGGCATCGGTGTATGGGAGCTCGCCTCGCGGCTCGCAACTCGCCCTTTCGATACGCATCGATATGAAATCCCGCTCAATCTGCCTCCCGATCCGACGGAAGGAGAGTTCTTCGGACAGAGGCAAGCCAGCATTCGGTATCAACGTCGTGTTTACCCGCATCCGACAGTCCACTATGACAATCCTGTCGTCCTGCTAATCAACTCGACGGCGCAGAGTGCGGCGGAAACACTAGCACTATTCGCGAGAGAATCGGGACGCGTGACAATTGTCGGTTCACGCAGCGCCGGCACGACGGGCGGAGTTTCATTCATAACGATTCCGGGTGGTGCAAAGCTCGGTTTCACTGGCGCTCTCGCAACATTGGCAGATGGCTCGCGCTTTCAGAACATTGGCGTGGAGCCAGACGTTTACGTCGAACCGACAGTAGCAGGCATCCTCGCTGACCGCGATGAGATACTGGAGAAGGGTCGCGAAGTCCTGGAGGACCTCATTAAGAGGAAGTGAATCCAGCGTTTTATGCAAAGAATGGTGGGCTGATCGCAGGCGGGGGACGGATTATCGCCTATGCAGAAGTATCCATAAGGAATAGATCAAACCCGCCCCTTCAAACCAGGTGCCCGCAGGCAACGCTTCTGGACGTGGTTGAATGCGCGCATGTTCAATATTCTCTTCGTAGCCAGTTGCTTTTGCGCGGCGGAGCGCGACTTGGGTGAATGAGACCCGCCAAACTGGTTTCCTTTTTCTTGAAACCAGTTGCGTTTCGGCCGCTGCCCCTTCCGCCGGGCCGCAACCGCTTCCGCGGTACGAACTGCCCCTCAGAATTGGCTATACTCGCTAATGGAGCGCGCCCGCTCTC
>JBKJLJ010000536.1:0-3473 GCA_046597015.1 Bryobacteraceae bacterium | reverse complement strand
AAATGCAGTCCCGCCAACATCGTAAAGTGCGCCGCCACCAGCGGCACCCCCGCCATCGCCTGCGGCACAAAATCAAGCTTACTCGTCCAATAAGCGTTCGCTCCCAATCCCAAAGCGAGCACCACAAACGGAACAAACCGCACGTTCAACACCGGCGAATACTCCGCCCCCCAAGCCCGCCCCGCGTCATTCGCAAACACAAACAACAACGCCATTAGCCCCACGAACCACGACGCCACAAACGCCCACCGGTCCTGCAGCCGCATCGCTAAATACGCCAACACCCCGCACTCCACCGCCCACGCCAGCGTAATACTATATCCCCGTAGCTGAATCGGAATCGCCAAAGTCACGAACGCCAACGCCCAAGCCGCACTCACGCGCATCATCTCCGGCGGGGCCCCACTCCCCTTGAAGTACACCGCGGCCCCCAGGAAAGTAGCCGCCACCACCAACGCCAGCAACCCCATCGAGTCAGCATGTTCCCGGCGGAACCATCCGTAGCACATGGTGTAGAAAAACATGGCGTTCAAGGCGATCGTCGAGTACGTGCCCATCGTACGCCGCCCCGTCGGCAACAAAACCGTCACCGCTAAATAACTCATATACCCAACCGCTAACCCCGCGAACAAGGCCCCCTGCGATGCCCCACCCGGGCTCCACTCGATGAACCCCGCCACCCAACCAATCACCGACGCCACCAACCGCTGATCATCCCGCTCCCGCCAAGCCAACCCCATCCCCACCAAGCTCACCACCGCCGCCCACCCCCAAAACAACGGCGATGATCCCTCCGCACACATCCAACCGACCGCGAACATCGCCACCGCCGGAGCCACCGTCCGCAGCAGCACAAACGGAGACAGCACGAACACCAGAAACTGCGCCACGGCAAACCCAGCAAACCCCGGACCCATCTCCGCCCGGCGCTCCCCAAACCAAACCCCAAACAACACGACCGTCGAAACCGCCGCCATCACGTCGACGGAAATCCAATTCTTCCGCCGCGCCAGCGTCAACCCCACCGCATTCAACACCAACAGATAAGAGCCAAAGAACAAATCATTCGGCTCCGACGACGAAGCCAAAAACGGCGATAAATACCCCCCAAACAAAGCCAGCATCGCTACCGTCCGCGCGTCATACCGCAGAGCCAGCGCCCCACCCAAAACCGTCGTCACCGTCGCCCCCGCAAAGGCCATCGCCTGCGGAATCAAATGGTAAAGCTGATACGCCGCGTAGAACGAAAAGTAAAGGATGCAGATCCCCAACGCCGTAATCCCCTGCGCGAAAACCTGATGCCCCCGGTGCCAAAGTTTATCCCCTCCCAACAGCGCCACCATCGCCGCCACCAGTCCGCACACCACGCGCCCCGTGGGCCCGATCATCTCGTTGTCCACCGCGTAGAGAAACGCGAAGGCCACGCCCAGAATCATCGTAATCGCCCCAATGCGATTCGCCCACACCAACCCTGCATTCGTCTCCACGGTTTCCGCCGTAATCACCGGAACCGCCGCCACCACCGGTTCCGGCGCCGGCACAAAAAACGGAGGTGCCTCCGCCACAGGCGGAGCAACCACCACCGGCGCCATGCCCACCCGCCATTCCACCGCAGCCAACCGCTTTTCTAACTCATCCACCCGAGCCCGCAGCCGCTCCAGTTCTGGTTCCATAAGCCGTAGTCCGTTAGTCTATCGGCTTTCTACTTGCATCGCGATATATCCCGGAATGCAAAGTCAAGCTTGCCCGAACCTCTTCCGCACCACCTCACAGCTTCGGTTTTGCCGCCCCCTCGTAACGTCCCCACACATAAGTAAACTCCGCCCCAAACAGAAAAATCATCGCGGAATAATAAACCCAAACGATCATCACTACAAGCGACCCCGCCGCACCATACGCCGATCCTACGCCCGCCTTTCCCAAATAAAGTCCGATCAGAAACTTCCCTATCGTAAACATCATGCCCGTCACCATCGCACCAACCCACAGCTTTCGCCACGCGATTCTCGTTTCAGGCACATACCGAAACAGCAACGCAAACAAAACCACCGTCCCGCCCAGCGAAACCACCTGGTTCAGAGCCCCTAACACGACTTCCGGCAGCGGCAACATTCCCCCAAAGAACTTTCCCACTGCCGCCAACGCAGTGCCCACCACCAAAGAGACCAGCAGTAAAAATCCCACCGCCAAAACCATGCCAAACGAAAAAAACCGCTGTCTGATCACCCCCCATAACCCGTGCTCAATCCTGGGCGTGACGTTCCAAATCATGTTGAGCCCACTCCGAAGCTCCCCGAATACACCCGACGCCCCGATTAACAAGGTCATCAACCCAATGACCGCCGCGAACCAGCCCGCAGCCGGTTGGCGCGCCTGTACGATCAACCCCTCAACCGCTTCCGCTCCTTGGCGGCCGACCAAATTCCTTACTTGAGCAATCAGCTGTTCCTGAGCCGATGACTGGCCGAAAACAAGGGCCAGAAAGGAAATCACCAGAATCACCAACGGCGCTAGGGACAAAATCGTGTAAAACGCCAAGGCGGCCCCCATGCGGGGTGCCTCATGTCTATTCCAGCCCGCAAAAGTCTCACTCAGCATCCACCATATCGTCTTCCCATTCATACCAGGACTCCCTATAAGCCAATCGCCCCGGGGATAGGTTCCCCAGGGCGATACTCGAACCAAACGGTAACACGATCGGATACTCCGACCCCAATAGGCCAGACAGCCCATTGAGCCGAAGCTGATTAAAACAGCAGTCGAGCCCCGACTTGAAATTGCCGGCCCCCAACTCCATTAAACGTCCGCGTCGCCGTCCCAAAGTTGGGCGATCCGAATAACGACTGCGGTGCCGTGTAATTCGTTGTGTTGGTGACGTTATAAGCCTCTCCCCGCAATTCCAGCTTGAAGCTTTCTCCAACCGCAAAATTACGGAACAGCGACGCATCATAACTGAAGAGGTCCGGACCTCGGAAACTGTTTCGTCCCTGAGATCCAAACGTGCCCGCCGGAGCGACCGAAAACTGGGAAGCATTGAAGTTTGCCTGCCCATTAATCGAGCCGTTTCCGGTAAACACGGCGTATTGGGAAGTCACACCTGGGCAGTTACACGCCAACGAATTGCTCGTGACGTTGTACGGTGTTCCTGTCGCCCAATGCAAAATCCCATTCAGCTCCCAACTCCCTAGCGCCCAGCCCGCCCGTCCGGCCGAAGCGTACTTCGAGCCCTTGCCGAACGGCAACCGCCAGTTGTGGCTAACCGCCAGAATATGGAGGCGATCCCAATCCGCCGGGCCGTAGTTCGATCGGCTGGAAAACGGGTTCACCTGATTGAAACCGTAGTCCAAAGCCTTACCGTACGTGTAAGCTCCCGCAATCGCCAAGCCCGAAACGAACCGCTTGGTCAAATTCACTTGCCCCGAGTTGTAGTTGCTATTCAGCCCCGTCCCTCGGAACTCCGATTGCGCGCTCCG
>JBKJLJ010000430.1:0-4349 GCA_046597015.1 Bryobacteraceae bacterium | reverse complement strand
AAGTCACCCGCTACCGCCGCCACAAGCTTCAAAGCCGCTTCACACCCGCCGACATTGAAGTGCTGGCCGAGGTGGATGAAGCCCACGAAACGCTCTCCGGACCAGCAACGAAGAAGATCCTGGAGCGGGAATGGGCCATCTACAAACACGCCGATTAGGAACGCCTGGCGACGGTTTCGGTGGCGCACATTTATAACTTGCGCAAGCGTCCACGCTATCGCGAGCGCCGCATGAACTACAGCAAAACGCGAGCGGTAAAAGTGGCCATCGGCGAACGGCGCAAGCCTGATCCGCAGGGCCGGCCCGGATACATTCGCGTGGACACCGTACACCAGGGCGACCTCGACGGGATATCACATCAACGAGGTGGACGAGGTCACGCAATGGCAAGTGGCGGGTGCCGTTGCGGCCATCACACAATCGCATCTGGAGCCGGTTTTACGGGCGATTCTGGCGCAGTTTCCCTTTGCTCTCCAGTGCTTTCATTCCGATAACGGATCGGAGTTCATCAACGAATCGGTGTCCGGCCTGCTCAAACGAATGTTGATCGAGCAGACCAAATCGCGCCCGCGCAGGAACAACGACAACGGCCTGGTGGAATCGAAAAACGGAGCGGTGATCCGCAAGCACATGGGCTATGGCTAAATCGCGCGGGAGCAGGCCCAAGACATCGATTCTTTCTATCAGCGCAGCTTCATCCCTATCTAAACTTCCATCGTCTCTGTGGGCAGCCGGAGCGGATCACCGACGTGCGCGGAAAAGCAAAGTTCGTGTATCGGCGCTGCGCCACGCCGTGGGAAACCTTGCGTGACCTGGTATGCGCTTACAGGAACTCAGCATCGAGAGCTTGGACCGGATCGCCAACTCGCACTGCGATACCGAGTCTGCCCGGCTCATGCAACAAGCCAAGTGCAAACTTTTCCTGGGCTTCCGGCAGGAGCGCAAGAGCGCAAGCGCGCATGATAAACCAAAGGGCAGCGTGGTGGAAATGCCGGGCCGACGATGAGTCTCCCTCCCCACGAAATGACCCCAAAGACTTCAGAAAGGAGTCCCAGCCTCCCCACCCACCTTCAGGCCCATTCTTGGATTAGAAAATGTTTCGCCAAATATAAATTCTGATAAACTCACCGGCGATGCAAGTGCTCTTCCTAATCCTCTTCAGCCTCGCCGTCGCCCTCTCTCCCGCCCAGGAATCTCGCGGCTGGATCCTCGGCCGCATTACCGACTCCTCTGGAGCCCCCGTCGCCAAGGCCAAGGTCGGTGCCCTGAATCTGGCCACCCACACGCAAATCTCAGGCCTCAGCAATCCCGAAGGTAACTACGAAATCCCCTACCTGCTCCCTGGCACTTATCGCGTCACCGCCGAACTCACAGGATTCTCCAAGTCCGTCCGCGACAATGTCGAACTCCGCACCGCCGACCGCCTCGCTCTCAACTTCCAACTCCAGGTTGGCGCTCTCTCCGAGTCGGTCACCGTGTCCGCCGAAACTCCGCTCCTCGAAACCACTTCCGCCTCATCCGGCCTCGTCATGGACGAACGCCGCATCAAGGAACTCCCCGTCGTCGGCGGCAACGCCATGTACCTCACTCGACTCGCCCCCGGTGTCACCGTTTCCGGCGGCCACTCCGCCGGCAATCCCATGGACCTCGGCGGTGCCACCGGCGTCATCGTCAACGGCACCCGCGGCGGCAATTCAGAAGCATCCCTCGACGGCGTCCCCAACATGCAGGGCACCAGTGCCGCCTTCTCCCCGCCTCAAGACCTGGTCCAGGAGTTCAAGGTCCAAACCACCAATTACGACGCCAGTATCGGCCGCGCCTCGGGAGCCGTCGTCAACGTCGCCATGAAGTCCGGCACCAATCAAATGCACGGAACCGTTTACCTGAACGATTCCCGCATCCGGGCAGTCCCCTGGTTCTCAAACGGCTTTCTTTATAATCCCGCCACCGGCCCCATCACGGAAGAAAAGCGCCGCCAGGCCGCGCCCGGTTGGCTCCATCAACGCTGGGGCGCCACCGCCTCCGGGCCCATTCGACTCCCTAAGGTCTACGACGGCCGCAACCGCTCCTTCTGGACCTTCGGCTATGAAGGCGTCAAGATCAACCGCCAACCCACCATCTTCGCCACCGTCCCCACCGCTGCGCAGCGCACCGGCGACTTCTCCGCCCTCCTCGCCGTCGGCCGGCAGTACCAGATCTACGACCCCCTCACCATCGTCCCCGCCCCCGGCGGCCGCTTCGCGCGCCAGCCCTTCCCCGGCAATATCGTCCCGGCTTCCCGGATCAGCCCCATCGCCGCCGCCATGCTCAAGTTCTACCCCGCCCCCAACGTCGAAGGCACCGCCGATGGCCGCCAGAACTACTTCGGCGTCCAGCGCGAACCCAAGGACTACAAGGGCTTCGTCTCCCGCCTCGACCACACCATCTCCGAAAAACACCGTCTCTTCGGCCGCGTCAATTGGACCGACTACCTCACCGGCGTCCAGGTCCTGCCCACCATCGCCCAGGGCAACGTCACCACCCAGAAGAACTTTTCCGCCGTCCTCGACGACGTCTACGTCTTCAGCCCCTCCCTGCTCCTCAACGTCCGCGCCGGCTTCACTTACTTCAACCCCAACACCTTTCCGAACTCCCGCGGCTTCGATATCACATCGCTCGGCTTCGCCCCCTCGCTCGTCTCCAATATCACCCGCCTCGCCAACCCCGTCGGCCTCGCCTTCCCGATTGTCTACATCGACGACGGCGCCTACAACCAGCTTTCAGAAGGCGGCGGCACCCCCGCCACCCGGGCCTATCAGAGCTATCAGGGCACCCTCACCAAGATCGCCGGCAACCACTCCTTCCGCGTCGGTACCGATCTCCGCATCTATCGCGAATCCACCGGAGCCTACGGCTCCGTCGCCCCCCGTTTCGACTTCAGCAAAGGCTGGACCCGCGGCCCTCTCGATAACTCCGCCGTCGCCCCCCTCGGCCAGGGTCTCGCCTCGATGTTGCTCGGCCTCCCCACCGGCGGCATGGTCAACGTCAACTCCTCCGCCGCCGAGCAAAGCGCCTTCTTCGGCGTCTTCTTCCAGGACGATTGGAAGGTCTCCTCCAAGCTCACCGTCAACGTCGGCATCCGCTGGGAGTACGATTCGGCCATCACCGAGCGCTACAACCGCTCCCTCCGCAGCTTCGACTTTGCCACCGCCAACCCCGTCTCCTCCCAGGCACTCGCTAACTACGCGCGGAACCCCATCGCCGAACTTCCCGCCGCTCAGTTCCGCACCCTCGGCGGCCTCACCTTCGCCGGCGTCGGCGGCGAACCCCGCGCCCTCTGGAACGGCGATCGGAACAATTTCGCCCCCCGGATCGGCTTCGCTTACCAGCTCAATCCCAAGACGGTCATCCGCTCCGGCTACGGCGTTTTCTACGTGCAGTCCGGCGCTGATCGCCAAGGCGTCAACCAGGGCGGCTTCAACCAGGCCACTAACTTGATCCCCTCGAACGACAACGGCCAGACCTTCCGCGCCACGCTCGCGAACCCCTTCCCGGACGGCATCGAACCCGCTCCCGGTTCGTCCCAGGGCCTCCGCACCTTCCTCGGCCGCGGCATCAGCTTCTTCCGCGATAACCGCAAGATCGGCTACCAGCAGCGCTGGTCCGTCTCAGTCCAACGGTCGCTTCCCTGGCGCAGCCTCATCGACGTCCAGTACGTCGGCAATCGCGGCACCGGCCTCGAGGTCTCCACCAACCTCAACAACATCCCCGCCCAGTATCTGTCCACCTCTCCCGTCCGTGACCAGCCCACCATCGACTTCCTCACCGCCCAGGTTCCCAGCCCCTTCGCCGGTCTCCCCGAGTTCGCCGGCACCGGCCTCGCCAACGTCCGCATCGCCCGCAGCCAGCTGCTCCGGCCGTATCCCCACTTCGGCGACATCACCAACAACCAGCCCGCCGGCATGAGCTGGTACCACGGCCTCCAGGTCAACTACCAAAAGCGCATGTCCCACGGCTTCACCGTCCAGCTCGCCTATAGCTGGTCCAAGTTCATGGAAGCCACCGCCTATAACAACTTCCAGGACTCCCGCCCCGAGCACGTCATCTCGGACCTCGATTTCCCCCAGCGGCTCACGATCTCGGGGATTTGGGAGCTCCCCTTCCGCAAGTCTAAGAACCGCTTCCTCGACATCTTCGTCACGGGCTGGCAAGTCCAGGCTTGGTACGAAGGCCAATCCGGCGAGCCTCTCGGCTTCGGCAACGTCCCCTTCCGCGGTAGCCTCGCCCACATCGTCATGCCGATTTCCAAGCGCTATCCCACCCGCTGGTTCAACATTGACGCCGGGTTCGACCGCGACCCCGCCAAGGCC
>JBKJLJ010000418.1:0-17639 GCA_046597015.1 Bryobacteraceae bacterium | reverse complement strand
CCAGCTTAGTTGTTAGCGGTTAGAATTAGAACTTCGCGGCCAGTTGAATGAACCGAGGGTCGCGAGCACCGTTGACGGCACCGAAACCGAACCGGCCACCACCGCCGCCGAGCGCCGTCGGCAGATTGGTAATCTGGCCGGTGGTGGCGTTGAACTGAGCGGTACGGTTGAAATCAGTGAACTGAGTGTGGTTCGGCGCGTTAAACATCTCGAGGCGAAGTTGGAGGAAGCGTTTCTCGGCACCCATGGGGAAGTTCTTGAAGACCGAGAGGTCCAAGTTGTTGACGCCGGGTCGACGGACGATGCGCTGGGCAGATTCGAGACCCTGGCTTCCGATCTGGGGCGGGGCAAAAACCGAGGAATCGACGTACCGGAGATCGGTACGGTCACCGACGGGCAGGATCGGATTGCCGTTGACGCGGACGCGGGGACCGACGGATTCCGAACCGGTGTAGACGCGATTGAGTTCGCCGCCGATGCCGGAGAACGAGAGGCCGATGTTGGCCGGTTGGCCGCCGATCAGCGACATGAGCCCGGAGACTTGCCAGCCGCCGAAGACGCCTCGCCCGACCGGGTTGTTCAGCGGCGAGAAGGACTTGGCGAGACTGGGGACATCGTAGATGAAGTTGATCACAGCCATTTGAGCGACGTCGAAATCGAGGTAGCTGTAGTTGGCCGACCGGTAGTTCGTCGGGTGGAGGCGGTCGTTGTCACCGGAGGAGATGCCAAGAGCTTTCGACCATGTGTAAGCTACGCCGTATTGGAGGCCCTTGCCGGCGTTCTTGTTGACGCTGACCTGGAGCGAGTGATAGTTCGAGAAGCCACCAAAGGAGGTGACCACCGCTTCTCCGTGACCGAGGTAGGGCCGATAGAGATTGACGGGGAGAGCGGTGCGACCGTCAAAGGTCGAGTTGTTCAGGTTGGCCGTCTGGGGGTTCTGATTCTGGCGAAGCCAGGCAGAGCCAAAGGGCATGGCGTTGAAATCGTAGGTGGAGAGCAGGTGGTTCGCCGTGTTGGCGACGTAGCCGACCTCGAGAGCAACCGTTTGAGCGAGTTGACGTTGGACGGTGAGGTTCCATTGGTAGGTGGAGGGGACGTTGCCGTTTTGGTCAAAGCCGCGGACGTTGTTCGGAAAGAAGGTTCCGGAGAGGTTCGCCACCTGAGCCAGATTACCGAAGTAGTAAGTGGGCCGGATGGTGGACGGGGGGTTGGGCAACATGTCGAAGACGGGGTTGCCTTGGAAGCGGTCGTAGAAGATTCCGAACCCGGCGCGGAGGACAGTTTTCTGGTCCAACTGATAGGCCAAGCCGAGACGGGGTGCATAGTGTATGCCGCGGTTGTTGAGGAGGCCCTTCGGGTAGGAACCGGAGCCGGAAAGGCCCATTCCGTTGGCGTAGAGGCCATTGACGAAGGACTTGCCGTTGTTGATGATGGAGCCGACGAGGGCATTCGGAACGATCGCACCGGTGACGGGATTGCGCCCGACGTTGACGCCGTCGACACGATCCGGCAGAACGAGTAGAGCCCGGCTTCCGTTGTCATAGAGGCCAGGGTTAAAGGATGACGTATTGAGACCGGCGTCGTACTGCGGCTGGATCCAGTAAAAACGGATACCGTAGTCGAGGGTGAGTTTCTTGTTGATGCGCCAGTTATCCTGGGCGAACCATTCGACGTTCCAGGAACGGTACTGGCCGTTGAGGACTTTGTCGGACTGAGCGAGCCGGTCGAAGTTGCCCAGAAGGGCGTTCGAGAAGGCCCAATTGGTGTCGCCGGGATTTTGGGAATTGCGGTCGAACCAGATATCGCCGTTCGTGGAGGTAAAAGCGGTTTGATCTTTCCGGCTCTTGTGGAGATAGATGCCGAACTTCATAGTATGGGCACCTTTGACTTTGGTGACGTTGTCGGTGATGTCGAAGGTGTTGTTGAAGTTGCGGAAAGGAGTACCATTAAATTGCGTGACGGGAGCATTGGGAACGCCGCCGTACCGCCAGTTCTGGACAAGCCCGAGGGAATCGCCGTTGAACGGCATTTTGTATTCGAGACCAAGCTTGGCCCGGTCGAAGGTCTTGTCGACGGGGTCGATGTTCAAGACGTTTTTCGAGGAGCCGAAGATGAACTCGTTGGTGAGAGTGGGGTTGATCGTGGTGGTGAGATTGTTAACCCAGCTCCAGCCGGGGTTGCCGAAATTCATCGGTGCGAAGGGGATATTATAGTCAGCGTTCCACTGGCCGTAGGCGCGGTCTTGTTGGGACTTGGTCTTAATGAAGCGGGAGTAGAAACGCCATTTATCGTTGATGTTGTAGTCGCCGCGATAGATATTTTCACGACGGGGGAAGGTGTCCGAGACCTGAGTCAGGTAGTTGAACTGAGGGTCGATGGGGACGTTGGGCTGAGGATAGAAGTTGAGGATCTTCTGACCATCTTTACTGATGCGGGAGGCTGGAATGATGTTGCCGGGGAAGCAACCGCCGCCGCCGGTGTTGGTGCCGCAGGGGAGGCTGCTGAGTGGATCGCGGATGAAGACGGGGCGACCGTCGCCTTCAGTGGTGCGGGAGAAGTCGCCGTTCCGCTGGGCGGCGGTGGGGACGGTAACACTGCGAAGATTATTTGGGGAGAGCCGATTCTGCCACTCGATGCCGATGAAGAAGAAGAGTTTGTCCCGGTTGGCGTTGATCTTCGGGATGTAGGCGGGACCGCCGATGTTGAATCCGGCGGTGTTATCGCGGAAGAGTTGGCGTGCGCGGCCTTCGACGTTATTACGCCAATTGTTGGCATTGAGCCCTTCGTGACGGTGGAAGAGATAACCGGTGCCGTGGAGGTCACGGGAGCCAGACTTAGTGACTACGCTGATGGCGGCACCCGAGGAGCGGCCGTATTCGGCGGGCTGCGAGTTCGTGAGCATTTTGAACTCAGCGATCTGGTCGATGTTCATGGTGGCGAGTTGGCCGCCGTTGGAACCGGTGTCGATGTTGGTAACGCCGTCGACCATGAGATTGTTCTGGTTGTTGCGGCTTCCATTGACGGAGCCGCCGACGCCGCCGTTGGGCACCACTCCCGGGACAGTGCGGGTGAGGTCCAGGAAGGACCGGCCATTGAGGGCGAGATTGATCACCTGATTGCCGGTGAGGACGCCGCCCTTTTCGGCGCTGCGAGTTTGCAGAATGACGCCGGAAGCTTCGACGGTAATGGACTCAGTCATGGCTCCCACAGCGAGGGTGAAGTCCGGGAGGTCGAGGCGATCACTGGCGGAGACGCGAATTTCGTTGCGTTCGATTTTGCGGAAGCCTGTAGCTTCGATGACTACTTTATAGACGGAAGGTTTGAGCGGGTTGAAGAAGAAAATACCTTCCTGATTGGTGGTTACTTCGCGATTGTCGCCTTGAGCAACATCGGTGAGGGTTACTTTTGCGCCAAAAATGACAGCGCCTTGGCTGTCTTTGACGGTGCCCCGGATGGAACCCGACGATTGTTGACCCAGTGCGATAGCGCTGAGTGAGACGAGAGCGAGTAGTGAGCGCAGTACAATTTTACGAAGCGCACGTTGCTTCATGAGTGTGGTACCCCTTGTCTTTGATTTCCCATTAATTAACAATGCTTTACATAGTTAACAATAGGGATTGGGGATACTGTATCGATGCTGAAAGTGGATGTCAAACGGGTAACTAGGCGAGGACTTTTAGGATTAGCAGGGGGGCTGATGGCGGCGGTACCGCGGGTAGAAATCAAAGATTTTACGTTGTGGCCGGTGCAGGCGACTTCGCGAACAGTGTGGTTGGTAGTGCAGGTGCGGACATTACAAGGAATAAGTGGCTTGGGGGAAGCGTCGGACGCGTTTGGATTTGCGGCGACGACGGCGGCCCAGGGTCGGGAAATGGAAATGATGTTGGGCCGGTTTGTGGGATTGATGGTTGGGAAGTCGCCATTAAATATTTCCCATTATCGGCAACTTGGCGAGCCGTTGGCGCGGAGCGGGGGGTTGGTGGCGGCGACGGCGTATAGCGCAGTGGAACAGGCCCTGTGGGACGTGGCAGGGCAGGCGTTAGGTGTACCGACGGCGACGTTGTTCGGAGGGGCGCTGCGAGAACGGTTGCCGGTGTACGCGAATATCAATCGGGCGACGACGGAGCGGACGACCGCGGGGTTTGCAGCGACGGCAAAACGAGCGGTGGCGGAGGGGTTTCGGGCAATTAAGGCGGCTCCGTGGGACGGCTATCCGAAGGTTACGGCCGAGGAGGGGATTGCGTGTACGCAGGCGATACGGATGGCGGTGGGGGATGGGGTGGACGTGATGGTGGACTGCCACAGCTTGTTCAACGTAGGGGAGGCTGTGCGGGTAGCGCGGCGATTGGAGGGGGTGAAGCTGCGATGGTATGAGGAGCCGGTAGCACCAGAGAAAGTAATGGAGACGGTGGCGATTGGGAAGCAGATCAAGCAGCCGATGGCGGGGGGCGAGATGTTATTCGGCGTGGACGGTTTTACGCCGTTATGCCGGGAGCATTCGGTGGCGGTGATTATGCCTGATGTGAAGCACTGCGGCGGGATGTTGGCGTTAACCCATATTGCGGCGATGGCGGCTGGTTATGGGGTGGCGGTGGCGCCGCATAACCCGAGCGGACCGGTTTCGACAGCAGCGACGGCGCAAGCAGCGGCGGGATTGAGTAATTGCGAGATTTTGGAGTTGCAGTGGGGGGAGGTGGGGTGGCGCGGGGAGCTGGTCGCACCGGCGGAGCAGTTTGTCAAAGGGGAAATGATTCTGCAGGATCGGGCTGGGTTGGGGATTAGGTGGAACGAGGCGTTGGCGCGGCGGTACCGGCTTTAAGGGCTCCGCCGCGGTTTGGGTTAGCGTTGAATGCGGGCTGATCCACCGGCCGCGAGAGCGCGGACCTGTTCGACGGAGGCCATGGTGGTGTCTCCAGGGAAGGTGGTCAGCAATGCACCGTGGGCCCAGCCGAGCCGGACGCAAGCTTCGGGTTCTTCGCCCGTAAGCATGCCGAAGATGAGGCCGGCCGCGAAGCCGTCGCCACCACCGACGCGGTCGACGACATCGAGCTCGCATGTGGGAGAGACGTAGGTTTTGCCATCGATCCAGGCGACGGCTCCCCAACTGTGCCGATTGGTGGAGTGAACCTCGCGAAGCGTGGTGGCGACGACCTTGACCTGCGGATGCTGGGCGCGGACCTGATCGATCATGCCGAAGAAGGCGGAGGGATCGAGCTTGGAAGCCGCGGCAACTTCCGGGCCCGGAATGCCGAGACCGAGTTGAAGATCCTCTTCATTGCCGATGATGACGTCCACGTTCTGCACAATGCGGCTGATCACTTCGAGGGCCCGTTCGTGCCCGCCGAGGATGTTCCAAAGTTTGGCGCGGTAGTTGAGATCGAGCGAGACGATAGCTCCGGCAGCTTTGGCCGCCTTCATGCCTTCGATGATTACTTCAGGAGTGGTTTTCGATAGCGCCGCGAAAATGCCGCCGCTGTGGAACCACCGGACGCCGCCGTTAAAAATTTCGTCCCAGTTGAAATCACCGGGTTTCAATTGCGCAGCGGCTTCGTTGGAGCGGTTGTAAAAAACAACCGGGGCGCGCATGCCTTGGCCGCGGTCACTATAAACGGTGGCAATGTTTGGGCCGTGGACACCGTCGTGCTTGAAGCGCTTATAGAAGGGCTTGACGCCCATCGCCTTAACACGTTCGGCGATCAGTTCGCCGATGGGATAATCGACCATCGCCGAAACCACGCCGGTGCGCTGACCGAAGCAGTCGGCAAGATTAGCCGCGACATTAAACTCGCCCCCGCTGACGTGAATGTGACATTCCGTGGCTTTGCGGAAGGGGATGACACCGGGATCGAGCCGATGGATAAGAGCACCGAGCGCTACGAAGTCTAGAGCAGCGTCCGGACGAATAGGGAGACCGTATTTCATAAACGTCCCCCTAGTGTATAACGAGCCGGCGGACGGTTACCGAACAGCGATGGTAGTTTGGATTGGCGCACCGCCGCCGCGGTTGGAGTTGCTCGGGATGCCGAGGTGAAGGATAGCGACGACGACGTTGTTTCCGGGCGGAACCGTCTCTGGAACTTTGATGTTGATCTGCCACACGCCAACGAATCCTGGAGCAAGACCCGAGAACTGGACTTCTGCGTCGCCGGTATTGACGATGACGCGGGGACGGGAGGGGGTCGAGATGAGCCTGGTAGTCGGGGCGGGTTCGCCGTCGGGAGGAGCGTCCGGGATGAAGCCTTGGCCGGTGGCGTAGAGCTGGATGACTTTGCCCCGTCCCACTGGGTTGGCCGCGGAGTTGATCGTGTTGTCTTCATTCAAGGCGGCGATTTGCCCGCGTCCATTTTGGGTGGTAGTAAAAAAGCCCGGGGTGGCGACGGCAGCCTGGACAGTGGAGCTGGCTAAAATCTGGCCTGTCGATTGACGTTGGACGAGGATATCCATCGTGCCGGAAGTCGGCGAGGCCATCGGGACGTAAAAGTTGATCAACGTGGGCGAAAGGAAGTAAAGAGGGGCGGGCCTTCCGTCGACCAGGACTTCAACGTCGCCAAGGACCTTGGCAATCGGGTTGGTAGAGAAGCTGAGTGTCTCCTCGCTGAAACGGATCCCGATAGGCGCCATTGTAGCGACCACTCCGGGCGACAAGTCGCGGTCGAGATAGTGCGCCGCGCTCAAGGCAACCAAGCGGGGATAGTGGAACGCCAATCGATTGGTGCCATCGGCAATAACGAGGTTGTCGAACGGATCAAGCGCGACTGCAACCGGGAATGGGGAATCGAGCCGGTACGTAGCAAGAGGGTTCAGGATCAGGGTATCGAAGCGGGGAAACCGAATGATTCGGTTATTTTGGCCGTCGGCGACCCAAATTTCGCCGGTGCGGGCACTGATGGCAACGCCCTGGGGATTTCGTAGAGTGTCGTTCGCCGTCAGAGTTTCGCGCAAGACTTGGACCGGAGCTGGATCGTTGGCGGCGTTGATTACGCGATCAAAGATCACAATCCGACTTTTGCCCATGTCACAAACGTACACACGATCATCAGAATCGATTGCGATATGGCCGGGCACATTAAAGCGATTGTCGCCATCGACCGTGGCAAACGAGACGAAATCGCGCTGACCGAACACGGTAGCAGCGGCTTGGCCGATGGTAAAGTCACCCCCGCCAATGGGGCGTCTAAACAGGAGGAGACGATTCAGTGACGAGTCGGAGACCATAAGATGGCCTTCCGCCGTCAAAGCCAATCCATACGGGGACCGCATGTTGGTGCGGGTAGCGTCGGTCAGTTTGATATTGTAACCGCTCTGGCCGAGAACAAGATTGGCCCGTTGTTGGCGGTCCTTGGGCTGGTCAAACGGCCGGGGAAAACGGAGGACGCGGCCATTGCCCGTATCGGCTACCCAGAGATTCCCCTGGGCATCCGTGGTTACGCCGGTGGGACTGAACAAACCCGTGTCGTTGAGAATATCAGGATCGTTGTTCGGCGAATTCACAATGCCTGAGAAGCGATCCGATTGACCTAGGATTATGTCGGCTAAATCGCCCGGTTTCACAGTAAGCGCATTAGCAAAGCCAAGAACACGATTGTTTCCCGAATCCGCAACGTACAACCGCGGCGGGTTGCTCGAGCGATCGATGGTAAGGCCACCACTCAGGCTGGCGCGACCGCCCCCGTTGGGGAGGTCGGTCAAACCGGTGACGGTGAACAGTTCGCGGCCCTCGATCAGGTTCCTCGAGTTGTAGGTCATATTCAACTGACCCTGAACATTCGTGGCAGAAAGCAAATTGTTGTTGGCGACGGGGATGATCAGGAGACGATGGTTGCCCGAATCGCAGAGATAAACATCGGTCCCCACGACGGCAGCGGTGGTGGGACGAAAGAAAGAGTTATCGGCGGCCGAACGCCCGCCGCGATTGGGTTTGAAGCTCAACAGGTCGGGCTGGCCGAAGACGGCTTTGGCCGGAGGCGACGGCATCAAAAGGGTCTCTTCTGCCCAGGTATCGAAGGGATCGTAGCGGGTAATCCGATGCGCCGCGGCGTCGATAACAAAAAGATTATTGTTGACGGCGAACAGACCATCTGGAACGGCAAGAGAGTACTCGTTCACCGGAGGCCGCGCTGGCTGACCTTGCACATTGACCACTACTCCGAGGACCCGAGCAGCATCCATGCCGTTACGGAATGGGGGAACATACGCCAGGACTCGACCGACCTGGTCCCCAATGAAAAGGCGTCCGGCGGCATCGAGGGTAACCGACCCGGGATAGATAAGGCTTGTCTTATATAGCGGACCTAACCGGCCCGTTTCGTAAGCCACACGAGTGGCGAAATCAGGTTGTCCAATGACCAAATCCGCGCTGGGTCCGTTCGCCGCGTTGTCGCCGAGCAAAGCGGCCGGGTAGCGCAGAACTCGATGATTGCCTGGGTCGGTGACCCACAAATTCCCTTGCGCGTCAAAAAAGAGGCCCACTCGGTAACTCGCGCCATCCCGCACGAAGGCCAACGTTTTCGCTGAAGACGTCGGTTCGTTTTGATTCGGGGCATTGGAGGTAAAGTTTGTTTGACCAATCACCATATTGGGCTGAATGAGATCCCCGGATTGCTGCGTCGGACGGCCAAAACGCAAAATCCGGCTGTTTCCCGTATCAGCTACATAGACATTACCGGAGCGATCAACGGCCAAGCCCGAAGGAGAGCGGAACCCGATCGAGACCGACGTCCCCGGACCCCCTGGAAACGTGGTGACGAAATCTCGCTGACCGATCACCCCGTCGGCAAACTGGCCATTGGGACCCTTTGCGTTGCGCCAGAACAGGACACGATTGTTGTTGGTGTCGGCAACGTAAGTAATTGGAGCGGAGGAGGTGGTGTCGACCGCAACTCCGCTCGGCGAGTTCAATTCGCGTCCCTCGACCAGATTGGCTTCCTGGGTATTTAGCGTTTGGCGCGCATGACCGTAGGTCCGAGCCGGGGTGATGCTGAGTTCGACCGGGATCTGCCCCTGGAGCGGCGGAACGCTAGAGGCAATTGACCCCAGAAGTATCAAGCAAAGGGAAAGCGACGATTTCATAGGATTCTCGGAGGCGGAGTGACGTTATCGCCAGAAAGACCAGCGAATGTTCATTTTGGAGGACGGAGCAAGAAGGTGCGACAACCCTTGCTTATGCCCGTATATCGGCAATTTGAGGATAACACTTCATTGAGATTGTGGGGAATGGGCCGAACTAATCGCCAGAATTCTTTTACACACTACACCCAAGGCATCCTTCGCTATCATCTAAATGGGTAATCATGGAAATCGTCAGACCCCGCGTCGCTGCGGTGAGCTATTTGAACTCTGTTCCCCTCGTTTGGGGAATGATGCGCGGTCCACAAAAGGATCTCGTCGACTTGACGTTTTGCCTCCCTTCGGAATGTGCCGACCGGATCCGGGACGGCGCGGCCGATATTGGGCTGATCCCGGTGATTGAAATGGCTCGGCAGCGGCTCCGCTCGGTTCCCGAAACAGGAATTGCTTGCGATGGTGCGGTCCGGAGCATCCTTCTTTTTACAAAGGTCCCGTGGCCGGAGATCCGCCGAGTCGCGGTGGACAATGGTTCGCGAACCTCGGTAATGTTGGCACGCATATTGCTTCGAGAGCGTTACGGTGTGGAACCGGAGACCATTGTCATGCGGCCGGTCTTGGCATCGATGCTGGACGCCGCTGACGCTGCTTTGCTCATCGGCGATCCGGCGCTGCAACTCCAGCCAGCGCAAATCCCGTTTGATCATCTCGACTTGGGTGCGGCGTGGAAAGAATTGACGGGTCTGCCCATGGTTTTCGCGGTTTGGGCCGGTCCGGTTTTGCCGCCCGGGGCAACGAAGTTGTTTACCGGATCTTGGGAGTACGGCCAGGAACGTTTGCCCGAGATCATCGACCATCAAGCAGATCGGCGAGGCATCCCCCGGGGATTGGTCCGGGATTATTTGACCCATCATATTCGATTTACGATCGGCGAAAGAGAGACGGCCGGCCTTACAACATACCTCTCTCTTGCTGCGACCTTGGAGCCGAGCATCACCAAATGAGCAACCAACTTTCCCCAACTGAAGCGCTCGATCTGTTCTCCGACCATGATTTACTGGGACTCGGGATGGCCGCCGATGCGATGCGCCGCCGGCACCACCCGCAAAATATTGCCACTTACATCATCGACCGTAATATCAATTACACCAACGTCTGCACGGAGTATTGCAGTTTCTGCGCCTTTTACCGGGCGAAGGGTCATAGCGAAGCATATGTCCACCCTCAGGAAGTGATTTTTGCGAAGATCCAGGAAACGCTCGACATGGGTGGCACGGGAGTACTGATGCAGGGCGGGTTACATCCGGATCTGCCGATCGAATGGTACGAAGGTCTATTTCGAGCGATTAAGCAGAAGTTTACGATCCACCTGCATGTTCTTTCGGCACCGGAGATTTTGAATATCGCCCAGATCAGCGGGATCTCGCTCGAAGATACGATCGCTCGTCTTCGAGATTCTGGAATGGACTCGATCCCCGGGGCCGGTGCGGAGATTCTGCACGATGAGGTGCGACACCGGGTTGCGCGCCTCAAGTGCAACACGGAAGAGTGGCTGCAGGTGCATCGGACGGCGCACAAGTTAGGGGTGCGAACGACAGCGACCATGATGTGGGGATGCGGCGAGACTTTGGCGCACCGGGTGCATCATTTAAACGTTTTAAGGCAACTGCAAGACGAGACCGGCGGATTTACGGCGTTTATCCCTTGGAGCTTTCAACGGGACAATACTTCGTTGGGGCGATTCGTAAAGGAAGAAGCAACCAGCGTCGAGTTCCTGCGAACCTTGGCGGTATGTCGGTTGTTCCTCGATAACGTCGTAAACATTCAGACCTCCTGGGTAACCCAGGGATTAAAGGTCTGCCAATTAGGGCTCCGGTTTGGAGGCAATGACGTCGGCAGCATCATGATGGAAGAGAACGTAGTATCCCAAGCCGGGGCGAACTTTCACGCCTCCGAAGAGGACCTGCGTCGGATTATCCGGGGAGCTGGATTCACCCCGAAACAGCGAGACACACTGTATCGAACCTATTTTTTAAACTGAGCGATCCATTCTTCCGTGGCGATCCAGTCGAGAAGTCCGGTCGTCGCCCCCGGCCGGGTGACGCTCAGTGCCGCGACGGCGTTGGCGAAACGGGCGGCAGCTTGGGCAGTGAGTCCACGGGCGTGCGCGGCGAGAAACGCTCCGCAAAAGCAGTCGCCCGCACCCGTCGTATCGACGGCCCGCACCGGGAAACCAGGAACATGAGCGCCGTCGACGAAACAGCCGTCGGCACCGCATTTGATTACAGCAGGGCAGGGATAGGGTCCAGGGACGAACTCAGCTTCGGCCCTGTTGGCGAAGAGTAGATCGACGAAGGGCAGGCAGGGTTCCACGACCGAACGCCATTCAGCGAGGCGATCCCAGCCTAGATCGAGAGAAGTCGTCATGTTGGCACTTTTCGCTGTTTGGAGGAGCGCCGGGGCGTGGCGACGCAGAAACGGAAGGGCGAAAGGGTTGGCGATGTGGAGGTGGTCGTATGCCGGAGCGGCCAACGGCAGGTGGAATTGGGCGACGGCACCGGCTCCCGGAGCATGAAACAGTTGGCGTCGACCGTCGGGATGAACGAGACCGACGGTGGTGGCGGTGGGTTCCGGCAACATCTGAAGGGCGCCGCAATCGACTCCCACGGCTTCAAGCGTGGCTCTCAGATGACGTCCAAGGGCATCGGCTCCGCAGGCGCTGAGCAGTCCGACGGAGCCGCCGAGACGGGCGAGGGTAAACGAGGTAGTGCCGCCATTGCCGCCGATTCCGGCCGCGGAGGAATCTACCCAAAGGGTAGTCTCCCAATCAAGGCGGGCAACGGGTCCAACGAGAGCGTCCCAAACAAGGTTGCCGACGACCAGGATGCGCATAAGCCGGCGACGCTAGAGGCGGCCACCGAGGAGCGTTTCAAGGAAGTCTCGACCGACCTGCCATCGACCTTGGACGACCTTACCTTCGAGCGAAAAGGTACCGCTAGTCAAAACACCACTCAGGTCCGCGGAGTTTGGTTTCTGCTGAACGTTTTCGAGATATTTTCGGAAGACCTCGGTGACGCCCTTCAACTGGCTTTCTAAGCCTCCGGCGGCAGTCTCGGTCGGACAATTGGCCATCAGGCGGATCTCGTTTTTATCGGCCCCGACATTGAGCCCGATAGTAACTACTTTTGCTGCGGAAAGGGCTTGGGCGAAGAGCTTGGTCCCGGCTGGTAGCGTGTCCGCTTCGGCCAGCGCCGCCCCGGGAACGCCGATCCAGACGACTGCGTCGGGGACCGGCAGGGGGGCCTCGTTTTTGGCCTGCAATTTGATAACGGCCCACTCGTCGCTCGACACCGCCATCCCGATCATTGCACTGTGAAGAGGGATATAGGAGATAAAACGCTTTGGCGTCGAGGCAGCCATGCGGCACAGGCCATTCTTGCAGACCCCACCAACGCGGGTCGTGTGGTCTTTAATGGCTTTCCAGTCGAAGCGACCCGTGGCGACGATGAAAGATTCTCCCTTTAACGTACCCACCAAGGCCGAATCGAGATCGCTCCGATAGTCGAAACCAGTCGAGGTCACAAACTGCCGATAATCGGCGTCTTCGCTAATCCGTTGCCCGGCGACCAGATCGAGCAGACCGGAGTTGCGTAGGGCAGCCACATCAAGATAAACAGCCGTGCTTCCCATCGGAAGCCGGCTCAACCGGCTTTCCACCGGAGGAACACTCCGCGACCGATACCAGATCAGACCTCCGGCGATGGCGACACACAACACCACCGCCAGAAGCGCGATACTCCAACCCTGCCAGCGAATTCGCATGCATCCAGCTTACACGCTTACTTATACCGAAACGGCTTCGCTAACGCGGGACCCTTTCCACAGTGAGATATACGGAGCCAAATCCTTCATGAGTTTCCGGAACTGATCGAGCGTAAGGCTCTGCGCGCCGTCACTGACCGCTTTCTCCGGGCAAGGATGGGTTTCGACGATAAGGCCATCGGCTCCGATGGCAACCCCAGCGCGGCACAGGGCGGGGACGAGGCTCCGTTTGCCCGTGGCATGGGACGGATCGAGGATGACCGGAAGATGCGTCAATTCGTCCAGCACGGAGACGGCTGTAATGTCACACGTGTTGCGGGTCGCGGTTTCAAATGTGCGGATGCCGCGCTCGCAAAGCATGATATTGGGATTGCCATGGGCGACGATGTACTCCGCCGACATCAGCAATTCTTTGATCTGAGCGCTGAGGCCTCGCTTGAGCATAATGGGACGTCCGCAGGAGCCGAGGCGCTTGAGCAGTGCGAAATTCTGCATATTGCGAGCGCCAATCTGCAGGATGTCGGCATATTCGGCGACGAGTTCAACGTCGCGTTCGGCCATGACTTCAGTGATGATCGCCAGGCCCGTGGCTTCGCGCGCCTTGGCGAGCAGTTTGAGGCCCTCCCCTTCCATGCCTTGAAAATCGTAGGGCGAGGTGCGGGGCTTGTAGGCTCCCCCACGAAGGATCTGCGCTCCGGCTTCGGCGACGGCGTAGGCGGATTCCATGATCTGCTCTTCGCTTTCAACCGAACACGGACCCGCCATCATGACGAAATCATCCCCGCCGATATCGATGGGTCCGGTGTGGGTGCGGACGGTGATGACGGTGGGGGTCGACTTATATTCCTTCGAAACAAATTTGTAGGGGGCTGAGATCCGGACGGCCTTTTCGACCTGCGGCATCGCTTCCAGCGATTCAAGACAGTTGGTGACGTCGCCGACACCGACAACTCCGATGACGCATCGTTCTTCCCCTTCGATGGCGTGGATTTTGTAACCGAAGTGGCTGATACGGTCGCATACGGCTTCGATCTGTTCCCGGGTGCTGTGAATTTTCATAGATATGATCATGGTTTTGATTTGCCTCGAAAGAATAGATCTGCCAAAAAAGCGAAAACCCACTCTTTCGAGTGGGTTGGATTTTCGGGTTAAGACGTTTTAGTGTCTTACCGCTGGCCCAACACCACTCGAGTGATTCGGTAGTACCACCAAAATCGAAACGACGGGGTGTTGCTCAAATCGGCTGACATCTTTCTTTAGTGTATATCCACGTCAAACCGAATGCAAGTACCAACAAACAGCTATTTTTTTCAATACACCTTGCAGAAGTGTTAAACGGCGTTACCAAGCCCTCGACCAACGAGGGCCGGCCATACCGTTTAGCTGGCGGAGAGCCGCTTGCGCCTTGGCTTCGACCTCCAGTTTCCGCCCAAAGAGCCAAAGCAAATCGCTCAATCGATTTAGGTAGGCCAAAACGTTGGGTCCGATGTCTTCCCCATCCTCTACCATCCGAACAACGTGGCGTTCGGCGCGACGGGCGATAGTGCGGGCGAGATCAAAGGACGCACCAGCAGGATCTCCGCCAGGGACCGACCAGTCGCTGAGAAGGCCGGGAAGGGCCTCCAGAGCGTATACCTGGGCAGTCAGCGCTTCCACCATGGCCTGCGTCACCGGGGCATCGCCCTTCCGGCTTTCTGGCGGGGTGGCCAGGGCGGCGCCCACTCGAAACAGATCTTGTTGGATGCCTAGCGTCGCTGAGGCGAGAGCTTCATCGGCACAGATAGAGCGGGCATAGCCGAGTGCCGCGTTGAGTTCGTCGACGGTGCCGTACGTTTCGACGCGGAGTGCGCCTTTGGAGACGCGTTTGCCGCCGGCGAGGCTGGTCTGGCCCGTATCGCCAAGTTTGGTTGCAATGGATGACATGAGGTGTGTTTAGGCGAAGAGGAGCGGATGGACTTTGCCCTTGCCATCCTTAGTGACGTAGAAGGGACGTTGTTCGATTTCGTATTTTGTATCGGGGGCAATGCCGAGCGCAGAATAGAGGCTTGCATGGAGGTCTTCGATGCCGATCGGGTCCTTGATCGTTTTGCACGGACGCTCGGGAGCGGTTTCCCCGTAGACGGAGCCTTTTTTGATACCGCCGCCAAAGGCAAGGACGCTGACGGCGTCGGTGAAGTGTCGATGCATGCCGTAGTGTTTGGGGTCGGTCATAACGTCAGGAACCGTGACCTGATTTTTCACTTCGAGGCCGGGCTTGCCTTCGGTCATCATATCCCGGCCGAACTCGGTGGCGACAACCACGAGTGTTTTTTCAAGCAAGCCACGTTCTTCCAAATCGCGAATGAGTTGGGCGATGGGGGCGTCAATGGTCTGCTTCATGCCTACGACGCGGGAGTGACCGTTTTCGTGAGTATCCCAAAAGCGAAACGGGATGTACTCGGTGGTCACCTCAATAAACCGAGCGCCGGCTTCCACCAGGCGACGGGCGAGCAGGCAGCCGAGTCCGAATCGGGAGGTATTGTAAGTGCTATACAGCTTTTCGGGTTCGAGCGAAAGGTCGAAGGCCTTCGCAGCGGGGGAAGTGAGGAGGCGGTGGGCGTTGTCGAGCGAGTTCAGGAAGCTTTCCTTCTGATGGTCGCTACCCTGTTGCACCGGGGAGGCGGCAAGCATTTTGCGGTAGAGTTCGCGACGACTGGCGAAGCGACTTTGACCGAGGAGTTCGTTGGGCCGGGTGACGGCGACCGCGTCGCGGGGGTCGACGATGTGGAAGGGTCCGTATTCGGCTCCGAGGAAGCCGGCGGTGTGGAAGGCTTTCACGGCGTCGGATTCGCCGCCGATTTCCAGATTTTGGCCGATCGAAAGAAACGCGGGAATGTCGGGGTTTTTCTTACCGAGAGTCCGGGCGACGAAGGCCCCGAAATGGGGGCAGGCGACGCTTTGGGGCGGGATATAGCCGGTGTGCCAGTGGAACTGATGACGGGAGTGAAGGATGAACCCGAGGTCGCCAACGCGATGGGAGCGGATGAGGGTACCGCGGTCGAGGACGCTAGCGATGCGTTCAAGACCTTCCGATATCTGGACACCGTCGACGGCAGTCGGGATGGGCTTAAAAGTAGAGAGAACGCGGTCGCTGGGCAGCCCTGATTGGTAAGGGGTGTAGCGTTTGGGGTCGAAGGTTTCCGTCTGCGCCATGCCGCCAGCCATCCAGAGGAGGATCATGCTGTCGGCGGTGCCGGAGCGGGGGGCGGCGAGGAGTCGTGAGTTGTTGCCTTGCAACGCAGCCAGAGTAGCAGCGGCACCGTGGCGGACAAAGAATCGACGATCAATCGACATACTGAAACTCCGGGTGATTCAACAGGATCCAAAGTAGGTCTTCGACTTCGGCGGTCTGGGCCAGTTGTCGTTCGGTGGGGACGGGGGCGCGACCGAGAGTCTGCCAGAAGAGGTCGTCGACCAGTTGAGCGGGTTTGCGACGAGGGACCGGTGGCGGGTCGGTGATCCGGGCGAGCAGGTTACGGTCGGGTGGCGCAGCGAAGATGTAGCCGCGCACGGCGCTGTTGATATCGCTTTGCTTGCCGCTGGGATCAAGTTCGAGGAACCCGGTGAGGCGGTGGGGGCCAGGGGGTAGGGTGACCTTAACCGGCGTTCCGAGTTTACCCGCAGAAACGATCAGAGGTTGGCCGTCGAGTTGAAGGCTGGACCAGGTGGTGACGGTGCGATCGGGGTCGAAGCTGCCGATGTCGTCGACGAGGAAATAGAGGCTCTCGGTAGACGTCAGAATATCGATCGGCTTCTTCCCTTCCCTGCGCAGGCCGGAGCTATCCCAAAGGCTCGCCGGCGCTTCCGGCAACATCCCCACGAGTCGCTGGGCGCCGCGGCGAAGTTGCTGATGAATAGTGGCCCCGTTGACGAGTTCGAGAGCCTGGAGAGTAGCGCTTTCGGTGTTCCGCGTGGTCACGACTTGATCGCGGATTGGGCGGCCAAGGGCACGGGTGAGTTCGGTGCTTCGGAGTTCCCATTCGCGGGCGTAGCGGGCGGAGGTATCGGTTTGGATGACGCGCCATTCGCCGGTGATCGCCGAAAGGGTATCTACGACCTGTTCGGCGGTGAGGCGACGCGGTACGGGCCCGCGGAATTGGGAGGACGTATTCTCGACGGCAGGTTGCTGCCAAGCGCTGCTCGTGAGGATGAGTTTGACAAGGCGGTGGATGTCGTAGTCGCGCGCGAATTCGAAGGCGAGCCAGTCCAGAAGGTCAGCATTGAATGGCTGAGCATCCATGTCGTCTACGGGTTCGACGATTCCTCGGCCGTAAAGCTTGGCCCAGATGCGGTTGACGAAAGTGCGGGCGAGGCGGCCGTTCTTGGGGCTGGTAAAGAGGGCGGCGGCATCGGCGCGGCGATTCACCCCGACGGGCGGCCCGACCGAGGGAAAGAGGAACTGCGGGCCGACCTTTTCACCGGTCTTGATATCGCAGCGGTAGAGTTCCAGGTCGCGCTCCTCACTGAAGAGGGCGGCCATGCCGTAGCTCTGTTTCAACTTGTACTTGTTGATGAACGAATCGTGGCAGCTAGCGCATTTCAGATTCACGCCGAGGAAGACTTGCGCCGTGTTCTGGGCGGCTTGAATCATGGGCCGCTGGCTGGCGTTGACATCGCCACGCCAATTAATGCCCAACAGGAAGCCTTCGGGGGAATCGGGACCGACGGGGTTGACGAGTTCGCGCACCATCTGGTCATACGGCATGTTCGCGTTG